>NZ_JAAYFP010000197.1:0-7750 GCF_012728195.1 Candidatus Sordicultor fermentans | reverse complement strand
CGGCTTAAAAATTGCCGGGGTGACGAGCAAAAGGTGATAGAGGCATTCAGAAATGACGGATAAAGGGGTGGGGTTTCCCCGTTTTCCCCTATAGTCTGCCAAGGCTATTCTGACATTAGCTTTTATGCGCACCTATGACTAAAACAAAGCTCCTTTGAGAAGAAGCAAACTCAAACAGACAAAGAGGATAGCTAAAGCAATTTTAGAAAAGACGATGTTTTTTCTCGCAAAATCCACTAAAGCTTTAGATTGACTACCCCAGAATATAGCAAAAAACACAACCAGAAGAGGAAGGATAAAAAAAGCGTTGTAAAGTAGAAGGTATCCTAATGCTTGCCAGCGATAGGGAGTCTCTCGAGCAATATACATAATGGTGGGAAGATACACCTGCCCGGTACACCCTGCCTCCAAAAGAGAAATAACAAAGCCACTTAAAATAGCAGCTACTACTAAGTTTTTTTCAGTAAAGCTATTTTTTAGATATTGATTGATGCGGCGCCTCCAGCTCTCGGGGAGCCCCAGTGTCATATCGGTTTCTTTTCCCTTTTTTTTGTACTGAATAGCATCTTTAATACTCAAAGCAGCAAAAACTAAAAGCAATAAAGCCATGATTAAATAAAGAATTCGAGAGGCGGTCTGATAGGCAGATAAAACATGCCAGAATTGAAAAAGACCCAGACCTAAAAGGAGATAAGTAACAAAAACCGTTATACTGTAAGTCAAACCAATTTCCAGAATACGACGCCGAGAATGTCCCAGAAGCAAAAGTAAATTCACCATAAATACTATAGTGGCAAAAGCACAGGGATTAAGCCCGTCTAAAAAGCCTGCTCCTATTATTACCCAGGGAGTGAATCCTTCAAATCGACGGAAAATTAAGTCCTCCCCCGGGGGGGGAGGACTTACCTCCTTTTTTTCCGATTCTATAGTCTTCTGGATTAGCTCTTCTAACCGAGAAGCAAATTCCTTTTCATCTTCTTCGGCTACAAAACCAGCATCAGAAAATGCTTCTACCGAAGTTTTATTTTCTACCTGCCAGTGTTCTTCCCATTCCACCAGCTTTTTATAATTCTCGGAAAAAAGATAATCCAGATAAATCACTTTTATTTTATCTTTGTATTTATCCAACACTGGAGGAACCACTTCATCTTTTAAGTGTCGGCAACTGGGACAACGAGAAGAATAGAAAAAGAAAAGAAGAGGCTTCTCTTCCACCGAAAGTTTTTCTTGAAAATCAGGAGAAGAATCTCTTTCTACGAACTGTACTTTTTCCCCTTCTGCAGAAAACTTCTCCCGGAGAAGAGGAAGGTTTCCCCCCGTCCCCACTACTATTATTGAATCTGCCTCTTCTGTTTCTTTAAGATATTCATCCCAGGGAACATCGGGGTCATCGTGAAGAAAATTAAAGATCAAAACCCGATGATAGTTGTGAGTAAAAGAAAGAAAAGGTGAGAAAACTGGTTGTTCCTCAGAAAACAAGTCTGAAACCACAATTCCTAAGACTTTTTCTTTATTCTCTTCCAGAAATGAGATTCTCTTTTCTATATCTGAAAGAGAGGGCAAAAGCACTATGTTCTCGGAGCTTTCCAAAATATTTCCCCACTCCTCTTCCATCAGCTCATGTCCTCCCAAATCAATCCGTAAAACTACTCCGTCCTCAAGAGGAAGCTGGGTCAGGTTAGCGTAGAGAAGAATCTCATAAGCTCCTGCTCCTGAAGCAAAAAACAAAAGCAAAACCAGAATAAGAGAGCAAAGCACCCTTTTCATAACTTCCATCCTTTCATCATATTTTTTAATTAAAATGAACTTTCTCCTATTATTATATCTTTAATCAAAAGCTCTGGAAGATTAAAAACTGTTTTATACCATTTATTTCTCTTTTAAGTTAAAATAACTAAAGGGAAAGAAAATTTAATATCTATTTTAACGAGAGGAGGAAGAAGATGAGGAAATTATTTGGAACTTTTGGCATCAGAAGAGTAGCTAACGAAGTTCTCACTCCCGAGATGGCCACGAAATTAGCTCTCAGTTTTGGAACTTTTATCTCCGGAGAAGAAGTGGTGGTAGGTCGCGATTCCCGAAAACATAGTGAGATGCTTTATTATGCTGTGATTTCCGGGCTACTTTCTGCCGGATGTTCAGTAACAGAGCTGGGAGTCACTGCCACTCCTGCCCTGCAGTGGGCTTGTCGACGATGGAATCAATGGGGAGCTATGATTACTGCCAGCCACAATCCCCCTCAGTGGAACGGCATAAAATTCATGGAAAAAACCGGGAAAGGCTTAGATCGAGAAAAGGATGAAGAGGTAGAAAAAATATACTTTGAAGAGCAATTCACTCGCGTTCCCGGGATGAAAATTCAATCAGAAACTAAAAAAAGAGACATCCGCTGGGACTATATCGAAGCTATAATTCAAAAAGTAGATGCACAAGCCATAAGAGAAAAAAAGTTCCGGGTGGCGTTAGATTGTGCTAACGGAGCTCCTTCTCTCATTACTCCTTATCTTTTGAGCGAACTGGGATGCCAGGTAGTAAGTCTAAATGCTCACCCTGATGGCAACTTTCCCGGAAGAAATCCCGAACCTGTACCTGAAAACTTACAAGACTTAATTGCTCTCATCAAAAATTCTCCTTTCGCCGTGGGATTTGCTCAAGACGGAGACGGAGACCGGCTAATAGTGATTAAAGAAAATGGAGAATTCGTCCCTGGTGACCTGAGCGTGAGTCTGGTAGCTCGAGAATTAGCTCATCGAGAAACCCCCGGACCCATCGCTACCACTGTAGCCACCACTCACATCTTACAAGAAATTGCCCGGGAAACTAACCGGGAAGTAATCATAACTGAAGTGGGAGATTTAGTGGTAGCTAAAGCCCTGCAAGAACATGGAGGAATATTTGGTTGCGAGGAAAACGGAGGAATGATTTTCCCCGATTTTGTGTGGGGAAGAGATGGAGCCATGGCTGCAGCTCAGATTCTTCACCTCATGGCCAGAGAAGGAAAACCGTTGAGTGAGCTCCTTAAAGAATTACCTCCTTACTACCAGGTGAAAACCAGACTGGAAATAGACCCTCACAAAAGGGAGAAAATTCTACAAGAAGTAGAGAGAACAATAGCTGAGGAAAAAAACCAAAAAGAAATTATCACCATCGATGGTTACAAAGTAATTTTTGAAGATGGGAGCTGGTTATTAATCCGTTTCTCAGGCACTGAACCATTGGTGAGGGTTTTTGCCGAATCTAAAGATAAAGAAAAGGCGGAAAACTTAGTCAAAAAATATTTAGATCTCATAAAAGGAATTTAGTCTCGGGCTAAATATTGAAGATAATAAAAGTTCTCTTTTTTCTCCCGGGCTAAATTAGTAAAAGGGCCATGGCCGGGAAACACTGAAACAGTGTCAGGAAAGCTATTAAAAATCTCCTCTAATGAGGAGATGAGATCGCGAAACGACCCCCCGGGAAGGTCAGTTCTTCCCACTGACCCGGCAAAAAGAGTATCACCGCTAAAAAGCCAGTTTTCCACGGGTAAAAAAAGACAAACACTTCCCGGGGTATGGCCAGGAGTGAGAAGAAAGGAAAGTTTCCCCCAGGGAGTGTTCAGAAATAAATTGTTTTCCCTTACCACCCAGTCAGGAAGGGGAGAAATAAAAGGAGAAGAAAAATCCCGGGATAAATTTAAGTCCGGGTTAGTCAAATAAATTAGGTCTCTTTCTCCTATTACCAGCTGAGCCTGGGGAAAATGTTCTTTAAAAAAGGCGTTGCCCCCAATGTGGTCGATATGACCGTGAGTGTTGATTATATACCGCAAGCCCAGATTCCGTGTCTCTATTTCCTCTTTTATCTCCCAAGAAGGAGTAGCGGGATCGATGAGAAAAGCCTCCGCACCATCATGAATCAGATAGCAGTTGGTAGACAATTCTCCCAGAATAAAATGCTCAAGCTGCAAAGTCATTTATTTCTCCTTTCTTTGCTATCCAGAATTATAGTAACTGGCCCTTCGTTATGAATTTCTACTTCCATAAAAGCTCCGAATATTCCTCGTTCTACCTTTATCCCTTCTTCTTCCCATCTTTTTCCTATTTCATCATACCACTTTTGTGCTTCGGGAGGAGAAGCAGCCTGGTCAAAGCTGGGACGTAACCCCCGCCGACAATCGCCACAAAGGGTAAATTGAGAAACGAGAAGGATTTCTCCTCCTATTTCATGCACACTCCGGTTCATTTTCCCCTCCTCATCTTCAAAAATGCGCAGATAAGGAATTTTATTTATCAAGAATTGGGCATCTTTTTCTCCATCTTCCCTGTGTACTCCTAAAAAAACCAGAAGACCTCTTCCAATTTCTCCCACTACTTCCCTCTCTACTCTGACCCGGGCTTCTTTCACTCTCTGAATTACTGCTTTCATCTTAAGGCAAACGCTCCTCCTCGCCTAACACTTCTCACATTGGCTATTTTTTTCACTTCGCGGAAAACGTCATCCAGCTCTTGCCGGTTCTTAACTTCCAAAATAAGATATATTCGAGCTTCATTTCCCACAGTACTGGCTCGCACTGATTTAATTCCCACCTGAAAGCTGGATATAGCATTGGAAACATCAGCCAGAAGCTTGGGGCGGTCCAGAGCCTCTATCACTACTCCAGCATTATATTTATCTCCCTCTCTCTCTTCCCATTCAGCTTCTAAGAAACGCTCCCCATCCTGAGAAAGCCTGGTTAAATTAGGACAATCTACCCGATGAATGGTAATTCCTTTTCCCTTGGTAACAAAAGCCACAATCTGGTCTCCAGGAACAGGAGTACAACAGCGAGCTAACTTTACCGCGAGACCACTAGCCCCCTGAACCACAATTCTTTCTTCTTCCCGGGTAACAGCACTGGACTCTTTCTTTTTCTTCTGCAATCGGCGGCGAATAGTATAGGGAATCACTTTGTTCGCCACCTGGCGAGCACTGTATCTCCCCTCACCAATTGCGATATAAAGTTCCTCTTCTTCCCGAAGTTGATTTTCTTCTCTAAACTGAGAAAGATTTTTCGTCACCAGCGCTTTTTCTTCCGGGGTGAGAGAATATTTTTCTAACTCTTTTTCTAAAGCCTCTCTTCCTTTCTCCCGGTTGAGGTCCTGATTTTTCTTACGTAAGAAAGCTCGAATCTTGTTACGAGCCCCCGGAGTTCTGGCGATTTTCAACCAATCAACACTCGGTCCAGAAGAAGCTCGAGAGGTAATGATTTCTACTATATCGCCACTTTTGAGCTCATAGCTTAAAGGAACCATTTGCCGGTTAACTTTAGCTCCCACACAGTTGTTTCCCACTTCCGTGTGGATGAGATAGGCAAAATCAATAGGGGTAGAGCCTTGAGGAAGTTTTTTCAAATCTCCTTTAGGGGTAAAAACATAAACTTCGTCATCAAACAAGCTGATTTTCAGACTCTCCATGAATTCCTGAGTGCTTCTCAGGTCTTGTTGCCACTCTAATATTTGACGGAGCCAGCTCATTCGCTCATCAAACTTATCGTCGCTTTCTCCAGTTTTACCTTCTTTGTAACGCCAGTGAGCAGCAACTCCATATTCTGCCACCTGATGCATATCCCAGGTTCTAATTTGCACTTCCATAGGTGCACCCCGAGGACCTATAACTGTGGTGTGAAGAGATTGATACATATTAGACTTGGGAACAGCAATATAATCTTTAAATCTACCCTCTACTGGTTTCCACAAAGTGTGCACCATTCCCAGAACGGCATAACACTCCTCCACTTCCCGGGTGATAACCCGAAGGGCAATTAAGTCAGGCAGGTCTTCTAAACTGATTTTCTGCCGGTTTAATTTATTATAAATACTGTAAATATGTTTAAATCTACTCTGTATTTCTGCTTCAATTCCTGCTTTTTTCAAACGAGCTTCCAATTCCTGTTTTGCTTCTTCTACTTGTTTTTCCTGTGCTTCCTTAACTCTTTCTATCCCTCGCTGAATATTGCAGTAAGCTCCTGGATCCAGGAAAAAAAGACTGAGGTCTTCTAACTCAGTTTGAATTCTATTGATTCCCAAGCGATTGGCAATAGGAGCAAAAATTTCCAGTGTTTCCCGGGCTATAGTTTCTTTTTTATCCCGATACTGATATTTAAGGGTTCGCATATTGTGCAGGCGGTCAGCTAACTTTATTATGATAACCCGCACATCTTGAGCCATAGCAATAAAGAGACGGCGATAGTTCTCTACTTCAGCCTCTTCCCGGCTAACGTAACTAAACCCCCGGTTTAGCTTAGTTACTCCCTTTACCAGGTTAGTGATTTCTTCCCCAAAATTCTTTTCCAGGTCTTCTTCAGTGACTTCGCTATCTTCTAAAACATCATGAAGAAGAGAAGCAGCGATGGTGTTTTCATCCATTTTCAAATCAGCAACGATATGAGCTACTGCTAAAGGGTGAATGATAAATGGTTCACCGGATAAGCGAACCTGATTCCGGTGAGCCTCAAGGGAAAAAGAAAAAGCTGAATTTACTAAATCACTATTAAAATCAGGATGGTAAAGGCTAACCTTATCCAGCAGCGATTCTATAGTCTCTACCCCACTCCAGCCAAAGAACTAACCTCCCCAATTTTTCTATTTTATAACGAAAAGCTATCTCTTAAAATTCCCGGAGAGCTAAAGGCGGATAAGAGAATGGACAGGGTAAGAAGATAGTTTTTCTCTACCTTTCAGAGATTCTAATTCGATGACAAAACCAATGCCTATGATTCTACCCCCCAACTCTTCTACCATTTCACAAACCGCTCTGGTAGTCCCTCCCGTAGCCAGAAGGTCATCCACAATTATCACTTTCTGCCCCTTCTCTATGGCATCACGATGGATTTCCAGAGTGGCCGACCCGTATTCCAAATCATAGGTTTTAGAGAGAGTGGGGGCAGGGAGCTTCCCTGCTTTTCTTACCGGCACAAAACCACAACCCAGAGAATAAGCTAAAGGTGCACCTACAATAAAACCCCGGGCTTCTATGCCCACTACCAATTCTATCTCTTTATCCTCAAAAAGTCCCACCAATCTCTCGATAGTCTCCCGAAAAGCCGGGCCTTCCTTCAATAAGGTAGTGATGTCTTTAAATTGCACCCCCGGCTGAGGAAAGTCGGGGATATTTCTTATATATTGAGCCAGATCCAGATCCAACTCTATCTCCTTCACTTCTTGATCCTCCAATCCTGAATTTTCAAATAAGGATAATTTCCTGCATTATCGCGATATACTTCAAAAGCAAGGTCTACAAGAGAAGAATTAACAAGATTCGCTGCCTTTTTCTTACCGTTAATCACCACCATTTCTTGTGATTCTCTTCCCTGTTTTACCAGTAAGCGGAGGTGTTGATCGTTCCTCCCCCATATCCAGCTCCTAATCAAAGAGGCATCCAGAACAGCAAAAAGAGGAGGGGGATTCTTCTCTCCAAAAGGTTCAAGCTTTTCTAACCAGAAAAGGGTCTCTTCGTTAACTTCTCGCAAACCAACGAGAGCATCTACTACTAACCCCCGCCTGGAGCGAGCTTTTTCCACTTCCTCGGCAAAATTATCGTTTAAAAAACCTCGCAATTCCCCTACCCTATCGGCAGGTAACCGGAGCCCGGCAGCCATCTCATGACCACCATAACGAATCAGAAGTGACGAGCTACACTCTAATGCCCTCGAGAGATTAAAACCTGCAATGCTGCGACCGGAACCCATTGCCACCCCGTCGATTTCAGTCAAAGCTATCACCGGTCGATCCAGCTG
>NZ_JAAYFP010000196.1:0-2124 GCF_012728195.1 Candidatus Sordicultor fermentans | reverse complement strand
ATGACTGCCAGGATAAGAGTCAACCACCTGGCTCTCGATAAAGCGGAGCTGGCGATGTGAACGAGGGAGAGCCGAGAGCTGAGCTTTGCAATAGAATCAAAAAAGAGCTTACCGGCTACAGGGTTTTTGATAGGGGTAGAGGTACAAACTTAATTTACCAGATTATTATTGATGAGAAGGGAGAGGCCAAATCCGAAGATACTGCACACCCCGCAAGAGGAACTTATGCATTTCAAACCGACATCGTTATCAAAAATGAAAAAGTGCCGCTCGTAGCCATTGAAACAAAATTTGGAAGCTTAACCACTCACGATATTCTGACATATTCAGCTAAAGCTACAAGACACAAAGGAATTTACCCCTATCTGAGATATGGGTTAGTAGCTGGCAACCTCCAAAAAATACCGAACAGACTTTTCGTTCACAACCAGGGGTTTGATTTTGCTGCGTCTTTGAAAGATATAAACGACGAACATGAGCTAAAGCTTATCATGATGATGGTCGAGGAACAGGTCCGTGACGCAGAGAAGTTACTGGGGATAATGGAGAAAAGAAGAGGAGCCAGAATGTTTGCCCACAGAGTGGAGGTGGAGATATGAGTTCATTGGGAGGGGAAAGATATTCCGTTCAGAAGCCTATCATTAACTATGTAAAAGAGTCTTCAGCGGAATATGTTTCACAAGATGGTAACAAGATATTTCTAAAGCTGGGCTGGGAATATGTCAGTCCTGATGAAGCCTTAAGGCTGAGAGGTGGCAAGACGGGTCTCGTATTAAAGGAGATATTCATCAATCAGATGCAGAGACTCAACCCCGGCTTTATGGACCATCTTTTAGCAGAAGACCTGATCAAAAGACTGGAAACTGTCCTGCCTAACATTGAAGGCAACGCTGTGGTGTGGAGATACCTTAAGGGCTTGGGAACGGTATTTGTTCCCCACGAGAAGCGAGAGAGAAATGTGCGATTTTTTGATACTGAAGAGGTAGATAGAAATACCTTTCATGTAACCGATGAGTTTGAGTTTACTAACGGAAGTAAAACCATCAGGCCGGATATAGTCTTTCTCATAAACGGCGTCCCTCTCTTACTAATCGAAACAAAAGCCGCTCATAAGATAGAAGGAATGAGCGAGGCCTTGGAACAGATAAAAAGATATCACAGAGATTGTCCTGAACTGCTGGCTGTTATGCAGATTTATGCATTAACGCACATCTTGAAGTATTACTACGGTGCTACATGGAACACCTCCGGGAAGCTGCTTTTTAACTGGAAAGATGAAATCAGTGGTGACTTCGAAACTCTGGTTAAAACCTTCCTGGATAGAGAGACAGTTGTGAGACTTCTGGTTGACTTCATAATGTTTGCCAGACAAGATGACGAACTTAAGAAAATTGTATTAAGACCCCATCAGATGAGAGCGGTCAGTAAAGTAGTGCAAAGAGCAGAGGACCGGGAAAAGAAAAGGGGGCTCATATGGCATACCCAGGGCTCCGGTAAAACCTACACGATGATAGTGGCTGCTCAAAAAATAATAGAAAACCCCGTGTTTGAAAATCCAACGGTTATCATGCTTGTAGATAGGAATGAGCTGGAGAGCCAGCTCTTCGGAAACATCAGTGCTCTGGGTATCGGGAACGTGGAGGTCGCCGAAGGCAAGGCCCACCTGCAGAATCTTCTGGCAAGGGATAGAAGAGGTTTAATCGTCACAATGATTCATAAATTTGACGGTATGCCTGAAAACATGAACCTCCGGGATAATATTTTTGTCCTGGTAGATGAAGCGCACAGGACTACCACTGGAAAACTTGGCAACTACATGATGAGGGCGCTTCCCAATGCCACATATATCGGTTTCACAGGTACTCCCATTGATAAGACAAGCTATGGTAGGGGAACATTTATCACCTTTGGTAGAGATGACCCCCCTAAGGGTTACCTTGATAAATACAGCATTGCCGAATCCATAGAAGATGGGACAACTGTTCCCCTACACTACACCCTCGCTCCTAACGAGCTCCGGGTTAGTAAAGACGTGCTGGAGAGGGAATTCCTGGACCTTGTCGATGCAGAAGGAATGAGCGACATTGAGGAACTAAACAAAGTGCTGGAGAGAGCGGTAACTCT
>NZ_JAAYFP010000195.1:0-7915 GCF_012728195.1 Candidatus Sordicultor fermentans | reverse complement strand
TTTGCTTTTTTTCACCACTTTTTCCCGCAAAGAATAATTTTCCAGAAAAAAACCCACCGCCAGTCCCATAACTGTAGGCTCAATATTTTCAGCAAATACGTTATTAGTACCCCCAAAAAGAGAGAAAAGGGGAGTGAGGGCGCTCTTTTTGGCTACTATACGGTTAGTTCCATCTCGTCCTACTACCACTAAAGCATCTACTTTTTCCTCGTTTACTGCCCAGTCGGTGAAATTTAAAGTATCCACCTCATCACCAAAAACTGGAATAGAAGCACGGTGGAAGGTAATTTTCCCGGAAGGAAAATCATCTTCCACCGATCCTACCAAATCGTAAGGATCAGGCATATACATTACCTCAACCGGCTCACTCACTACACTCTCTATGCCCCGAAGCAAGCGAAGAGTATAATTAACCTTTTCCTGGTTGCCAAAAACCGAACCATAGGCTATCAATCGCCGGATATCTTTTCCTGCTGCAGGGTTAACCACCAATCCAATTTTGTTCAGCTCAGTGAACCTCCTGTCCACCGGTAACGTTAATAGCCTGACCGGTCATATAATCAGAATAAGAAGAGGCTAAAAATACTGCCACATTAGCTACATCTTCTACCGTGCATTCTCTACCCAGAGGAACTTTTTCCACATATATTTTCCTCACCTCCTGAGGAGGAACTCCTAATTTTTTGGAGTATTCTTTATCCAGAAGGTCCCACATAGGAGTGGAGAAAACATTACCCGGGCAAATGGCATTAACATTAATTTTATAAGGTGCTAAATCCATGGCCACACTTTGAGTTAAGCCAATTATACCAAATTTAGAAGCCGAATAAGCACCTAACCAGAGCCCTCCTTTTTTCCCCGATTTAGAGCTGATGCTGATTATTTTCCCACTATTCTGAGGAATCATATATTTGGCTATCTCTCTTATACAGAGAAAAGTTCCTTTTAAGTTTATCGTAATTATACTATCCCAGATTTCTTCCGGGACTTCGGTTATAAAATGAGCCCGAATAATTCCTGCTGAGTTTACCAGAATATCAATCTTACCAAACTGGTCAAATACTGCTTTTGCGGCATCTTCTACTTCTCCACTTTTAGTAACATCCACCTGGAGAGCCAGAGATTTCCTCCCCGCTTTTTCCACTTCCCGGGCAGTTTCTTTTGCTCCTTCTAAGTTTAAATCCCAGCAAGATACATCTGCCCCTTCTTCGGCAAAACGAAGGGCAATGCCTTTTCCAATACCTGAAGCTGAACCAGTCACTATGGCTACTTTACGAGCCAGAGGCTGGGGATCCATTTTCTTCACCTCTTTTTAATTGTTTTCCATAGATACTACCGCCTTAAGAGCGATACCTTGGCGCACTAAATCAATTCCTTTGACCACTTCTTCTAAGCTTAAAACATGAGTGATGAGACGTTTAGCTCTCACTCGCCCGCTATAAATCAGTTTAGCTGCCTCTTCGTATTGAGAAGCATGAGAAGCAAAAACTCCAAAAACTCCCACTTCTTTGTAGTGAACGACATTACTATCAAATTTAATGGTGGGATTTTCTCGAGGTAATCCTCCAAAGAAGCTGATTCTTCCCTGAGGGGCTACCATCTCCAGGGCCTCCTCTTGAGCACTCCCAGATGAGGCTGCTACTATTATCACATCTGCTCCTAAGTTATCGGTAAGTTCAAGTATTCTCTGGGTGAGATTTTCCTCCTGAGAGTTAATGTACTCATCGGCTTCTACTACTTGAGCCAACTTTAACCGTTCCTGGGAAATATCAGCTAAAAATATCTTCCCTGCTCCTCGGTTTCGAGCCAGCTCCACATGCATGCAGCCAATGGGTCCTGCTCCAATGACTAAAACATTTTCTCCGAAACCGATATTCAAGTAGGATTGACCATTGACCACGCAAGACAAAGGCTCCACTAAACTGGCTTCCAAAAGATCGGCATCGGGGGGAAGAACTAAGAGATTTCCTCTCTCTACCCCTTCCCGGGGAATTTTCAGAAATTCGGCAAAGCCACCCGGGTAATCGTAACCAATATACTTTTGCTCCGGACATAAGTTCTGTAAACCCCGCCGGCAATAACGGCAGCGGCCACAGGAAATAACGGTAATCACCACTACTTTATCTCCCACCTTATATCCTTCTACTCCCTTTCCCACCTCCACAATCTCCCCAGCTATTTCATGACCGGTGGTCTGAGGGGGCTGAACGTGGGAATGACCGTGATGGAAAATTCGCACATCAGTTCCGCAGATGGCACAGGCCGCCACCCGAAGGAGTACTTCTCCCTCTTCCACCTGGGGGACTTCCACTTCCCTAATTTCCATTTTTTCCGGACCCAGAAAAAAAGCAGCTTTCAAAGTCATTTCTCTCCTTTCCAGATATGGTTTTTTAAAGCCGGATAAATTCTCTTATACACTTCAAACCTCTCTTCATATAGTGCATTTCTTTCTTCATCTGGTTCATAAACTTCTCTAACCTTCACCAATTTATTAATCAAACCGGCAAAATCTTCTATTCCCTCTTTTGCTCTCCTCCCTAAAAGGGCCGCTCCTAGAGAAGCGGCTTCCGTAACAGACAGAGCTTCTACCGGTAACCCATAAACATCAGCTTTTATCTGTAACCAGGCAGGGCTTTTGGCTCCTCCTCCCACCGCTCTTAACCTCTCTACCTTCACTCCCGCCTGAGAGAGAAGTTCTAAGTTAAATTTCATCTCATAACTCACCCCTTCAAGAAGCGCCTTTATGAATTCTTCTCGAGAGGTTTCTAACTTGAGTCCCACAATTACCCCAGCAGATTGAGTATCAAAGTAGGGAGTGCCAGTAGTGGTGAAATGAGGTAAAACCCAGATATTGGTGGGCTGAGATGGAATACGAGCGAGAATGAGGTCGTATACATCACAATTTTCTCTCTCTGCTATTTCCTTTTCTTTTTGAGCAAAATTATCCCGGAACCAGCGCAAGAGTGCTCCTCCGGTAAAATTATAAACCATGGTAAGATAAAGAGAAGGAAAAGCGTGGTGATAACAACACAGGTTGTTTTCCTCCATAACCGGGCTGAGAACTAGTTCCCCCAACGCAGGAGCTATGCATTCCACAGTTCCTGTCGCATCCATAGCCAGAGCCGGTTTAATCACCCCTGAACCCAAAGCTCCACAAGGCTGGTCATGACCTCCGGTGGCTACTATCACTTTTTCCTTCCATCCCATTTTTTGAGCAAAAGAAGAAGCTACCTCTCCCACCACCTCCCCAGAAGGAAGAGGACGAGCCAGGCGCGCCGGGTCAATTCCCGCCAAAGAAAGAATTTCTTCTGACCACTTTTCTTTTTTAACCTCAAACATCATAGTTCTCCCCGCCAAGGAAAAACTAATAGCCGGTTCCACTCCTAAGCGATGCACTATGAAATCTTCAAAGCATAAAAAATAGCGAGCTTTTTCAAATACTTCCTGTTTATACTTTTTCCACCATAGTATTTTATTCACCGTTCCAATCCCGGAAAGAGAAGTCCCGGTGAGCTCAAAAAAGCGCTTTCTGCCAATTTTCTCCTCCCAGAAGGGAACAAATTCATCCCCTCGCTGGTCAAAAGTGACAATGCTGCGCGCCAAACACTCCCCCTTCTCTCCTACTGGAACCACCGCTTCTCCCTGAGAGGAAATGGCCAGACTGCAAGGAGGGTCATGACGCAGCTTTTGTGATATCTCCAGCAAGCTATCCTCTACCGCCTGGTAAACCTCCTCAGCATCTAACTCTATCCAGCCCGTCTGCGGGTAATAAAGAGGATACTCTCGATAGGAGAGGGCCACGATCTTTCCTTCTTCGTCAAAGGCCACCACTTTACAGCCCGTGGTTCCCACATCTATCCCCAGATAGCTCAACTTCTCTCCTCCTCTCTAAAACAAACTCTTTATATACCGAAGAGCTGATAGAGCATCGGCTTCTTTTTGAATCTCCTCCAGTTTCTGCTTATCTATTTTCTGGACTATTTCTAAAAAGTAATTAATCATCTCTATGCTGAATTGGCAGGCTGCAGCAGGATCTTCTCGATAGGGGAAAATATCCAATCCCAGCCACCCCTCATAACTGGAAAAATAGAGGTAATAAATGAACTCTAAAGTTTCCCAGAAATGAACACTCCCCACTGCCATATCGTCATCCCAATCCCGGAAATTATCATTGAGATGCAGAGCAAAAAGCTTACCATACTTATCTAAAAGAGCCACCACATTAGCTGGAGACTCTTTAACGTTGAAGGAATGTCCGAGATCAATGGTCACTCCCACGTTGGGGGCAATCTCCTGAGCTAAGAAGAGAGCAATTCCGGCATTAGCTATGGTAGAGTGAGTGCGAGGCTCTCGCAGTTTGTATTCTAAACTCAACTTCACTCGAGGGTTGTGGCTGGCTATCTCAGAAAGCGCATCTACGAGAAGGTCCCACTGGGCCTGGTAATTAATCTGAAAAGGGTAGTCAAAGCCATCCTGCCCGGGCCAGAGGTTCATCACATCTGCTCCTAAATGTTCTGCTACGTCCATGGCTTTTTTGCTCATCTCTATAGCTTTTTTCCTTACCTCTTTTTCACACATCAAGGCCCCCCAGGAAAACTCCGGACTGCTGAAGAGATCTACATCACAGGAAGCTAATTTTAAGTCCCTCTTTTCCAGCTCCTTCTTTACATAGGAAGCATTATTTTCATTGAGAGGCGCAGGATAGTGCATCATTAACCCCTGTAAACCCTCTACTGAGGCAATCTTATCCAGAGACTCCTCTAAGGAAACCTCCTTTTTATAACCTTTGGTGCAAAAACGGTCTGGACAACTACCAAATACCCACACTCCAGTGGCAAAACCCTTACTTTTCATTAGATAAACCTCCTTTTTATTTAAGTTAAATTTTGGGAAATCCCTAAAAATACCCGGTAGCTCCGAATTACACAATTATTACTTTATCATTCATCCCACCCCTCTTCTCCTGCTGAGGGACACTCTTCCCCTCGGTAAGCTTTTCTCCTTTTGTCTTTTATTTTTAGTTTACGTCGTAGACTGTCTGTTTTCTGTCTTTGGGGGGTGAAGCGCCCCTATAGTCTCTCATTCACTTTTCAAGGTGCGTTCGTCTCTTTTCCAATCTCCCAGTACACCTATATTGTACCCCTTGTTTTTTTGTAAAAAGGGGCTTGGAGAGTTTGTCTACTTTATAACAGTTTACTGATTTCTTCGTGTATTTCTCTCACCGCTCCATAAATCTTCCGATAAATTTGATATCTGATCTGATAAGCCTCTTTTTTATCCGGAGAGGGAGAAGTCTCTTTCCCAAATTTTACCATGGCCGCCACAGCCTCATCCAGGTTAGAAAATATACCCCGGGCTTTTCCTCCTAACATAGCGCTTCCCAGAGCTACTGCTTCTTCAGTAAAAAGGGGAAGGAGAGGTTTCTGCAAAATATCAGCTCGAATCTGAAGCCAGCAGGTAGAGCGAGCTCCTCCTCCCACTGCTCGTAAATCATATAGAGGAATGCCAAATTCCTCCCATAAGTCCAGATTAATTTTCATCTCATAGGTAATACTTTCTAAAATAGCCCTGACTACCTCACCCTTGCTTGCTCCCAGAGTCAAGCCTAAAAGCGCCCCTCGAGAGTAACCATCAAGATAGGGAGTACCGGAGCCAGCCAAATGGGGTAGAAGAAAAAGGGAGGCAGGATGAGAAGGAATGGTATCAATCAAAACCTGATAGGGATCTTTTCCTTCTCTTTTTGCTATCTCTTTTTCCTCACCACCAAAGGTATCTCGAAACCAGCGCAAAACCGAACCACCTGAGGCAATGTAAGAAAGAGTAAGGTAGGAATTTTCTACCACATGGGGATAGCAACAAAAACCATTTTTCATCATCTCTTGCGTAAGAAGAGGCTTTCTCCCCAGGTTTAAAGCCACACAATCTGAAGTCCCCATCCCGTACATCGCTTCTCCTTCTTTTCTCACTCCACAACCCAGAACCCCGCAAGGCTGGTCATGACCTCCCGTTGCTACCACAACCGAAGATGATAAACCCAAATCTTGAGCTAAAGAAGAACGCAGATGACCCACCTCTTCTCCGGAGGGTAAAAGACGAGGGAGTCTGTCTTTGTCTAAAGAGGCAAGACGTAAAATATCGTCTGACCACTCTTTTTGCACCACATCCAGCATCATGGTACGGGCAGCTAAAGAATAATCGATAACCGGTTCTTCACCGGTGAGGCGATGGAGAACAAAATCTTCCACACAGCAAAATTTATCCACTTTCTCAAAAATATCCGGTCTCTGGTCTTTGAGCCAGAGAATTTTATTCACGGTATACATCCCGTGAAGGGGCATACCGGTAATTTGAAAAATCTGGAAAGGGTTCAGGTGCTCCCTCCAGAAATCTACGTATCCCTCCGCCCGGGTGTCAAAGTTGGCTATCGCTCCATAAAGAACCTGACCATCTTTCCCCAAGGGGATGAGAGTTTCACCGTGAGAGCTTACCGCTATTGCATCTATCGCATCTTCAGTCTGCTCTACTACTTTCGCTAAAGAGTTTATCACTGCCTCCCAGATTTTTTCCGGGTCTAATTCTAACCATCCCGGTCGAGGAGTTAAAAAGGGATACTCTTCGTAACCAGAAGCGAGAATTTCTCCCCCTTCCGTAAAAGCTACTACTTTACACCCACTCGTTCCCACATCTATCCCTACCAGCGCCAACTTCCTTCCCTCCTTCCCTGAAATAAGAAGAATGAAAAACCAGCCACAAAAAGAGAACTAAAACCCAAACTACCCAGAAAATATAGGAAAGCCCCCATCTCTCTCCTATAACTCCTCCTAACCAGGGAAAAAATATTGCTCCCAGGCCTCCAAAAGCTACCACAAAACCGATAGCTTTTTCCTGTTCTTCCCCCATTTTTTGCGCTACCCAGGCCACTATCAAAGGCCAGACAGCAGAATAGCCAAACCCTACTCCTCCCAGAGCTAAAATAGCCCAGTGTACCTCGTGAGTGAAGTTTAGAAAAAAGAGAAAAATTAAGCTCAAAAAGGAAGAAAAACGCAAAATAACGGGATAGGAGAGAGAGCGGGAGAGAAAAGCAAAAACAAATCTTCCTATGGTTAAGGCACCCCAGAAAACTGCCAGAGCCAACCCTCCCCAGGATAAGCTGCCTCCCAGGCCTTTAACCAAATAGGTAGTTATCCAGGAGGAAGAACCAATTTCTGCTCCCACATAAAGAAACATCGCTAAAAAGCTCACTATTATAAAGCCATTACCTTCTCTCCTCCTGAGTGGAGACTTTCCTCCCCCTTCCATTCCCTTTTCCTCCAGAAGTTTTTCCCTGCTCAGAAGGGCAAAAATCACGAGAGAAACCATTCCCGGAAAAAGATAAAATAATCTCCAGGAAAAGCCCCTTTCTAGTAAAAACCCAGCCAGAAATGGAGCAGTGGCTGCCCCCAGACCAAAAGAAATCTGGGATAAATTAAGAGCATAACCTTCTTCTCCCGGGAATATTTGAGAAAGAAGAGAAGTAAAAGGAGCTTCAGAAAATCCCCCTCCCACTCCCATAAGAAACAGTCCCCATTCTATCAAGGAGAAGGAAGGAGAGGTGCTGACGGAGAAAAATCCCCCGGCCAAGAAAGCCTGCCCTAAAAGCAAAACCACTTTTTTGCCCCACCGTTGAGAAAGCAAGCCACTACAAAAAGTAACTATAGTGTAGGGAAGATAATAAAAGGCAAAGAGCCGGCCGGCCCGGCCGGCCGATACCGAAAACTCGTCCATCCACTGAGGAATCACTGCTCCAGTTATGATCATAGAAACAGCCAGAAAGTAAAAGGCTAAGAAAATGATTAAATATAACCGAGTTTTACTTTCCATAGAAACGAACCAGGGCTTCTCTCCAGTAATCCCCGCTCTTTTTCATATCATCTAA
>NZ_JAAYFP010000194.1:0-11792 GCF_012728195.1 Candidatus Sordicultor fermentans | reverse complement strand
GTCATCAACTTTCTCAAGCTCTACAACCTTGCCACCTAATGTCCATGTGCCTGCGCCCTGCCAGCTGGGAACATTGGGATCCAGAATACAGTCGTAATAGGTGAAAAGAACATCTTCGGCGGTGAATGGATGCCCATCAGACCATTTTGCACCTTCTACGAGATACATGGTTAGAGTCTTACCATCTTCAGACCACTCCCAATGAGTTGCCAAATTTGGACCAGGCTCACCATCTTTTAGCCTCCAAGACATTCCAGTATTGACAAGAGCCTCTTGCATAGCTTCTTCTATCCCGAACCAACCCCCTATCACTCCTGCAGCCCAGTTCCACCCAGCTGTTGGTACTGCAGAGACAGTCCTCCAGACGTCTCCATAAATACCTGGACCGTCTGACATTCCACTGGTCATAACAACAGCAGGCTTAGCAGGAAGCCGCTCTTCCACTGGTGGAATTTCTCCCCTTTTAACTGCTTCGGCAAGTTCTGGAGACTCGCCGTAACTTGGAAGCGCTTTATATTGAATGATTTCATCAACCTCGAATTTTGGTATTTCGCTTTCTTGAGCCAGAGAAGAAGCAACAATAACCAACACAACCACTATAATGCTTAAAGTTAATACTGACCATTTTCTTTTCACTTTTACTGTCCTCCTCATAAACTTTTCTCCACACAAATAACACGTCTAATAAATAACACTTCCCTACCCTTGTAACATAACTTCACCATTATATTTGTGGAACTAAACTGTAAGCTCACCTCCTTTACACTCTCCCCCTGGTTGATTTTCTCACCACTAATTTTTCTTCCAGCACCACTTCTCGGGGGGGAGAAGAATTTTCTTCCTTAATCCGGCTGAACAAAAGAGAAGCAGCCGCTCTCCCTGCTTCATAGGTGGGAATAACAACACTGGTAAGAGGAGGTTCTAATAATTCGGCAATTATGTCATCCACTCCCACCAGAGACAAATCCTCAGGAACTTTTATTCCATCTTCTCGTGCTGCCTTTAACACTCCAATAGCTAACTGCTCACTGAAAGCAATAAGAGCGGTGGGTTTTTGAGGGGAGCTAAATAAAATTTTAGCCTGGAGATAACCACTTTCTTGAGAGAAGTCTTCGGCATCCACCAAAAAACGGGGGTCAATTTCTACTCCAAAATCCTCCAGAGCTTTCCGGCACCCTTCAAAACGACGCTTGCTGATACCACTTTCTTTTACCCTCAATATGGCAATCCGCCGATGCCCCAATTCTAAAAGATGGCGAGCAGCCTGATAACAACCTTTTTCTGCGTCTCCTGTAACTACATCAGAGGCGCAAAGCCGGGTGGAACCATAGCAGTTAATTACCGGTATTTCTTACTTTTTAAAAGTATCGCACATATCATTTAATACCTGGTTATAAGGAGTGGAATAGATAATCCCTTCCACTCGGTGGCGAAGAAGCATTTTGACAAATCGTTCAGTTTTTAAGATATCGTTATCATTATTACAGATAATTACATTGTACTCTTCCTCAAAAGCCACATCTTGAATACCTCGTACAATTCTAGAATAGAATGGGTTAGTTATATCAGGTAAGAGATACCCAATGGTAGTAGTTTTACTGGTTCTGAGGTTCTTTGCTACTACATTATATTGGTAATTAAGCTTTTTAGCTGCTGCTAAAACCTTTTCTCTGGTCTCCTCTTTTACGTATCCATATCTGGCCAGAGCCCGGCTAGCAGTGGCTACCGATACTCCTGCTTCTCGTGCCACATCCTTTATGGTGACTGGCTTTTTCTGGTTCAGAGCTGATTCACCTCCAGAAATATGATAACGTTATCTTAAACTGACGTCAACCCCCTTATCAAAAATTTTTTATTCTAAAAAAAGAGAGTAGAAAATGTAAGTGTCTTGCAAACTTGCAAATATTTCTTAATCACTTTACAATGAAAAAAGCAATCTCAAAAAAAGAAAACAAAGAAAGCACAAAATGGGGTACTTAAAAATCTTTTTCAAGTTAGTTTTAGCTATGGCTCTGGGGGGTATTATAGGATGGGAAAGAGAAACAGTAAACAAACCCGCCGGGCTTAGAACTTATGTTCTGACCTGTCTGGGGGCCACTCTCATAACCATTATTTCCATTACCCTACCCGGTTCAGACCCGGGAAGGATAGCAGCTCAGGTAGTTTCCAGCATGGGAGTTCTGGGAGCAATGGTTGTGCTTCGGGAAGGAACAGCACTACGTGGTATTACCACTGCGATAGCAATGTGGCTTATGGCCGGAGTAGGAATTGCTATAGGGGTAGGAGAATATTTTGCCGCTATAGTTACTACTCTCCTTGCCTATGGCGTTCTAGTTTTTCTCCGCTCTTTTGAGGCTAAAATCTTGAAGCACGGGACAGGAAGGGTACTTACCGTTAAGGCTAAGAATAGACCGGGACTTATTGGAGATATTGGAAGTGCTTTAGGGAGTTATAAAGTAAATATAGTAGATATAAAGTTAGAAATATCGGAAGAAGAAGCGGAAATCTCCTTTAAAGTAACTACTCCTCCTCATGTAGACCTCTCTTCTCTATTGCAAAAAATCCAGGATTTTCCCGATATTCAAACAGTAAGATGGGAGTGAAGTTTTAACCTGGTTATTGTCTATCATAAAAGGTATCTATTATTGATTTAGCTCTTCATTTGCTTTCTCAATAGCCTTTTTTTGCTCCAGTCTGAATTCTTGTAGTTTTTCTTTTATTTTGCTATCCTGCAAGGCTAAAATTTCGCCAGCTAAAATTGCCCCGTTTTGAGCTCCTGATTTTCCAATTCCCACACCAGCACAGGGAATTCCACCCGGCATCTGGACAATAGATAAAAGGGCGTCTATCCCTAAAAGAGGCGAAGAGTTAATAGGAACTCCAATTACAGGAACTATAGTCTTAGAAGCTATTACTCCAGGAAGATGAGCAGCAAAACCGGCAAGAGCAATAATCACTCCTATTCCTTCTTCTTCCCCCTTTTTCACGATTTCATCTACTTTATCTGGCGAACGGTGAGCCGAAGCAACAAAAATCCGACTTTCAATACCTAATTTATCAAGTATCTTTATACATTCTTCCCCGTACTCTAAATCACTTTTACTTCCGCATACCACGTATACTAACGCCATTTCACTTCTCCCCTATAGCTCGAAAGCCAATATCTCGACGATAATAAATATTCTCGAAGTGAATTTCTGTCACCGCTCGATAGGCTTTATCTTTGGCTTCTTGCAAGTTTTTACCTCGGGCACAAACATTCAAGACCCTTCCTCCTGCAGTATAAAAACCGTCATCTCTTTTCTCTGTCCCAGCATGAAAAACCAACACTTCATCATTTTCCCGATTGGGGAATTTTTCCAGCCCCCAAATTTTCTTGCCCACCTCATAATTACCCGGGTAACCCTTGCTCGCCAAAACTACCCCCAACGTAGGAAAGTCACTTACTGAAAGTTTAACCTCCCCTAATTTTCCCTCCCAGATAGCTAAATTCACTTCTAACCAGTCATTATTTATTCGGGGAAGCACTACCTGAGTTTCTGGATCACCTAAGCGAACATTAAATTCTAAAACCCGGGGATCTTTCTCTTCATCTACCATAATACCTATATAAATAACTCCTCGATATCTTAATTCCTCTTTTTTAATACCTTCTAAAAGAGGATGAACAATCTTTTTTTCTATTTTTTCCCGCACTACTTCGTCTATTACAGGAGCAGGAGAATAAGCACCCATTCCTCCAGTATTAGGACCAATGTCGCCCTCTCCCACTCTTTTGTGGTCCTGAGAAGAAGGAAGAAGAAAATAAGACTTACCATCCCACAACACCATCACGGTGGCCTCTTCCCCTTCTAAGAAGTCTTCCACCACTACCCGCTCTCCTGCACTACCAAATTTAAGATCAATCATTAGCTCTTGCAAGGCATCTATTGCCTCATCTACATCATAAGCAATATAAACCCCTTTACCTCCAGCCAGACCGTCAGCCTTAATCACTAAAGGATACGTATCTCTTTTTTGAAGATAATCCACTGCCTCCTCATAATCATCAAAAACTTCAAAAGAAGAAGTGGGAATTTGATATTTCTTCATAAAATTTTTAGCAAAAATCTTACTGGATTCTAAAAGCGCTCCCCTCTGGTCTGGACCAATAATGGGAAGAGACCTATCCTCAAATAAATTTACAATACCCTGAGATAAAGGAGCTTCTGGTCCCACGATAGTGAGGTCAATTTTTTCTTCTTGTGCAAAAGAAACAAGATCTGCAAGAGATTTCCAGGGAACACATTTGCCAATTTCACTCATTCCTCCATTTCCCGGAGCACAATAAATTTTGTCTACTAATCTACTATGTGATATCTTCCAGGCCAGGCAATGTTCTCTTCCTCCACTACCTACCACCATAACTTTCAATTCTTTCACTCCTTTTTAATAAATACTCTTCGTCCTATTACGTTCAATTTATCCTCTAAAAATAGTTTAACCGCTTGAGGATAAATCTGATGTTCATATTGTAAAATCCGCTCCGATAAAGATTCTACAGTATCTTCATCCTCAACTGGACAAGAAGCCTGTAAAATTATTGGCCCGGTATCCATTCCCTCATCAACCAAATGAACAGTGCACCCACTTATTTTAACTCCATATTCCAGGGCTTGCTTTTGAGCTTCTAATCCGGGAAAAGCAGGAAGAAGAGAAGGATGAATATTTATAATGCGCTCCCGAAACCGCATAATTATTCTTTTCCCTACTATACGCATATAACCAGCCAGGCAAATCAGTTGAGGGTCTTCTTTTTCTAACACTTGAAGAAGTGCATCTTCATAAGCTCTCTTGTGGGGAAAAGAATCGTAATCTAAAACTAAAGTAGGAATAGAAGCTCTCCGAGCCCGCTCCAGAGCAAATGCTTGAGGATTATCACTAACCACCAAACTGATTTTTCCCGGTATGTAGCCATTTTGAGTGGTTTCTATTAAAGCTTGAAGATTGGTTCCTCTACCAGAGACTAACACTACTATTTGTTTGTCATTCAACTAAAAGCACCTTCCTACCACCCTCTATTACCTCGCCAATTACATTAACTTTCTCTCCTTCTTTTTCTAATATATGAGAAGCCTTATCTGCTTCCTCTCGAGAGACAATAAGCGCTAAACCTATGCCTAAGTTAAATACCCTCCACATTTCTTCCTCTTCAATATTACCCAGCCCCTGAATATAAGAAAAAACCCAGGGAATTTCAATTTTAGATTTATAAATTTTAACTCCCAGATGAGGAAGGAGAATTCGAGGAATATTCTCTATCATTCCTCCTCCAGTAATATGAGACACTCCCTTTACCTCTACTTCCCGAAAAAGAGGGAGAACTGATCTCACGTAAATTCTGGTAGGACGAAGTAATTCCTCTCCTAAAATTTTACCGTTAATCTGATCAGAAAGATTTATCCCCCGAGATTGTAAAACTTTTCTCACCAGAGAGTAGCCATTACTATGCAGACCCGAAGAAGCTAATCCCAAGAGAACATCCCCTTTTCGAATTTTCCCTCCATCAATTAAAGCATCTTTTTCTACCACTCCTACAGCAAAACCCGCCAGGTCATAGTCACCTTCTTTATAAAAATCGGGCATTTCTGCCGTTTCTCCTCCCAAAAGAGCACACCCTGCCTCCTCACATCCCCTGACAATTCCCGATATTATGCTTTTAAACTTTTCTGCTTCCAATTTTCCACACGCTAAATAGTCGAGAAAAAATATTGGTTCAGCCCCGGCACATAAGACATCGTTAACACACATAGCTACGAGATCTATGCCTACAGTATCATGTTTATCCAAATCTATGGCTATTTTTAGTTTAGTACCTACTCCATCGCTTCCCGCTACCAAACAAGGTTCTTTCCATTTTTCTCCCAGCCGAAAAACCCCCGAAAACCCCCCTACTCCAGAAATGACTTCAGGTCTATAAGTGTGAGAAACTAAATCTTTTATATCTTGTATTAGCTTATCTCCCAGATCGATATCTACTCCTGCTTTCTTATAATTCCATCTCTCTTCCATTATTTAGCCCTCTATTCCCGCCCTTTTCAAAATAAAATCTACCTGGCGAAGAAAATAATTGTAATCAAAAAAAGATTCCAGTTCTTCCAAAGAAAAGTACTCTCGAATCGAAGAGTCGTTTTTGAGAACCTCGATAAAAGATAGGCTCTCGTCTTCCCAGGTCTTCATGGCACAGTGTTGCACTAAAGCATAAGCATCTTCTCGAGTTAATCCTTTTTTGATTAGCTCCAGAAGTATTTTCTCTGAAAAAACCAAACCTCGACTTTTCTCCAGATTTTTTCTCATATTTTCCGGGTAAACTACCAGATTATCCAATAAACGCTGAAAAGTATGAAGTAGATAATCAGTTAAAATGAAGCAATCAGGGAGTATTATCCTTTCTACTGAAGAGTGAGAAATATCTCGTTCATGCCAGAGAGGAATATTTTCTAAAGCTGCCACTAAATTGCCTCGTAAAATCCGGCTTAATCCACAAATCTGTTCTCCAGTAATAGGATTTTTCTTATGGGGCATAGCAGATGACCCCTTTTGCCCTTCACTGAAGCCTTCTTCTACTTCTCTAATTTCTGTTCTCTGGAGATTACGCAGCTCCACAGCAAATTTTTCTAAACTTCCCCCCACCATAGCTAAAGCCCAGATTACCTCAGCATAGCGGTCTCTTTGGACAATTTGAGTAGAAACAGGATCAGGTTTTAGGCCCAGTTTCTCACATACATATTCTTCTACCCGAGGGTCAAAATGAGCAAAATTTCCCACCGCTCCAGAAACTTTACCCACTCTAATATTTTCCTTAGCTTTTTCTAATCTTTCCTTATTACGGAGCATTTCTGCATACCATACTGCCATCTTTAGCCCAAAAGTGGTAGGTTCGGCATGAACTCCGTGAGTTCTTCCCACTGTTAAAGTGTAACGATATTGTAAAGCTTTATTTTTAATAGAATCCAATACCCCATCCATATCCTTTAGCACTAAATCTAAAGCTTCCTTCATCAAAACAGCATTAGCAGTATCTAAAACATCGGAAGAAGTCATACCAAAATGAATAAACCGAGACTCAGGTCCTAAATTTTCCGATAAGGTAGTGAGAAAAGCGATGACATCGTGGCGAGTTACTTTTTCTATCTCTTGCATCCTATCAGGGGAAAAGGAAATACCTTTTTTAATTTTTTCTAAATCTTCTTGAGGTAGAAGTCCTAGTTTTTGCTGAGCCTCTAAAGCTAAAAGCTCTATTTTCAACCAGATTTCGAAGCGGTGTTCATCACTCCAGATTTTTTTCATCTCTGGAAGGGTGTATCTTTCAATCATTTTTTTCTTCCTCCTCCTCTGTTTTATGAGAAGAAGGTTGTTTAATTTCCTGGCCACAGTGAGGGCAGAATTTGTCTTGAGGGTTTATTTTCTCTCCACATTGAGAGCAAGTTAATTCCTGCTGCTTTTGATGAAAACCACAGCGGGAGCAATAAAGAGAACCTTCCTCTATATACTCTCCACAAGAAGGGCAAATCCGGCGGGGTTTATTTCCTTCTAAACGGCGCATTTTTTCTTCTAAATCTTCAATTTCCTCTTCAATAGAGAGCACTTCCTGACAATTTTCTCTCACTTCTTCCCTCCCCCAATCTTTCCGCTCTATAAAAAGTTCATAAACTCTCTTCCCCAGCCGAAGAAGAGATTCTTCTTTTTCTTTCTCCAAAGAGACTATATGCCAGCGCAGACGCCAAGAACGGAAGAAATTGGACATTACTCCTCTATTTTTATCCATTTATAACTTGGTCCTCCTGAATTTACCTCAATTTTAACATAGAGATGATTCATCTTATATATTTTACAAGATAAAGAAAGGTCATTTTTATTTCTACAATAACATCATTTTAAGATGGCTATTCCATAATTCAAATATCAAAGCGAAAGAAGCGTTAAAAGTTCGCCTAAATTTTATTCCTGTACCGCTTAAGTAAAAGAGAATTAGCAACTACAGATGTAGAACTGAGAGCCATAGCTACTCCTCCCATAATAGGAGTAAAAATACCAAACATAGCTAACGGCACAGTAACTAAATTATAAATAAACGCCCAGATTAAATTCTGTTTTATCTTTCTTCGGGTAAACCGAGAAAGACGTAAAGCAGAGAGTAAACTTTTCAGCTCACCATTCATCAAAATTACATCAGCACTCTCTATAGCGATATCAGTTCCCGTACCTATGGCTATTCCTACATCGGCCTGGGCCAGAGCTGGAGCATCGTTTATGCCATCCCCCACCATGGCTACTGTTCTTCCCTCTTCTTTTAATTTTTTAACTATCTCTACTTTTTCATCGGGCATGACTCCAGAAAAAACTTTATCAATTCCTGCTTTTTGGGCTATGGCTTGGGCTACTACTTCTTGGTCACCAGTTACCATTACCACCTCTAACCCCATTTGTTTTAGTTCAGAGATAACTTTTCGAGCCTCATCCTTTATGGTATCGGTAAGGGCAATAATCGCTCTTACCTTTCCCCCCGATGCAGCCACCACTACAGTTTTACCTTCTCTCTCCCATCGGCTTTTATACTCTGCGACCTCCATTAAATCTATCCCTTGAGGCTCCAAAAGTTCCTCTTTCCCTATGTACCAGACCTCATCCTGATATTGAAAACGAACTCCTTTTCCCGGGAGAGCATTAAAATTTTTAATTTTCCCGTTAGGAGATATATCAAGTTTTTCTCCATATTTAGCTATGGCCTGCCCCAAAGGGTGCTCAGACCACTTCTCTCCCGAGGAGATTATCGCCCAGGTTTCATTTATGTCAAAAGAAGAAGGGACAAAAAAATCATCAACTGAGGGAGTTCCCCAGGTGATGGTCCCGGTTTTGTCTAAAAGAACGGTATCGACTTTTTCTATACCCTCTAAATATTCTCCCCCCCGGAAAAAAATTCCCTTTTCTGCTCCTAAACCAATTCCAACCATAACTGCAGTGGGAGTAGCTAAACCCAAAGCACAGGGGCAAGCTACCACTAAAACGGTAACCATGTGCATGAGAGAATCAGCAAAACCAGCACCTTCTATATACCAGCCCAGAAAAGTAATAACCGAAAGAACAATAATCGTAGGTACAAATATAGCAGAAACCCGGTCAGCTAAACGCTCGAGAGGTGCTTTAGAGCTCTGTGCTTCTTCTACCATTTTAATGATACGAGCTAACGCCATATCGGCTCCTACTTTAGTAGCCCGGAAAATAAAACTTCCTTCCTGGTTAATAGAGCCTCCTATAACTTCGCAACCAGGATGTTTTTCCACCGGCATACTCTCGCCGGTAAGCAAAGATTCATCTACGGTAGAGCTTCCCTCTACAATTACTCCATCTACTGGGATGCACTCACCGGGTTTCACTACCACCATATCTCCCACCTTTATCCTTTCTGCCGGGATATCTTTTTCTATTCCATTTTGAAGAACATGGGCAGTCTGGGGTTGCAACTTTACCAGTTTTTCCACAGCCTCAGAGGCTTTCCATTTGGCTCTCTCTTCCAGCAGTTTTCCCAATAAAATTATAGTAATCAACATGGCAGAGGATTCAAAATAAAACACCCCCCAGCCCGCTACTAAAGAAATCAGACTATAGAAATAAGCTACCGAAGTTCCCAAAGCTACAAGGACATCCATACTGGCACTACCTGATTTCAAAGAATAGTAAGCTCCCCGGTAAAATGGCCAGCCGGAAAAAAACTGCACCGGAGTGGCAAGAAGGAGCTGAATCCAGGGATCAATGATAAATTGGCCTTTTCCCGTCCAATTGGCTACCATCATATAAAAAAGAGGAAGTGATAAAAAAAGAGCGACAAAAAATCTGATTTTTTGCCAGTTTTCTCTATTTTGCTTTCGGCCTTTTCTTTTTTCTGAAAGGATACGAGAAGTGGTTTGAACACCATAGCCCAGAGATTCTATGGCTTCTTCTATCTCAGCCTGATTAATTATTCCGGGTACAAACTGAATATAGGCTTTATTAGAAGCTAAGTTTACCGCTGCTTTTTTAACTCCCGCAAGGGTGTTAAGTTTTTTCTCAATTCTTGTCGCGCAAGAAGCACAAGACATCCCTTCAATCAAGAGCTCTATTTCTTCTTCTGGCACTTCGTAACCGATTTTTGATATTTCATTGATTATATCCTGAAAATTAGTTTTTTTAGAGTCATAATTTATTGTCGCTTTACTCAAAGCCAGATTAACGTCCACTGAATGAATTCCTGGAATAGCTTCCAGTCCTTTTTCTACTCGCGAAGCACAGGCTGCACATTTCATTCCCAAAATGGGAATGGTCAAATTGTGGTTGGTTTTCTCTTTCTTTTCTTCCATCTTTAGGGCCTCCCTATTTGAGCCTTATCTCATCATTCTGAAAATAGTGGCCAGGACTTCATCAATAGCACTCTCATCACCAGACAAGATTTGTTCTCTAATGCAGGATTTCATATGTTTTTCTAAAAGCAAGCGAGCTACACCATAAAGAGCGGATTGAATGGAAGCGATTTGATTCAAAATCTCATCACAATATGCTCCCTCTCCAACCATACGTTTTACACCTCGCACTTGACCTTCGATACGGTTGAGTCTCACCAGAATTTCTTTAACCGCCTTTTCATCATCCCAAAGTCGATGTTTATCATCTTTAAGACTATCACTCTTATATTTATTTTCTTCCATTTTCAACCTCACTAATTTTTTGTTTTAATATAGTATACCACCCTACCCTATGATGTCAATAAAAAATTTTAGAAATTCACCACATTCTTATTAGATTGCACTATTTTGCATCATTCTCACTGGGTTATTAACAATATCTTTTCTAGGGGGTTCTCAATAGAGAAACGAAAATGTTTTAGTTTTCTCAAGTGATTAACTCTCAATCTTTGCCCCGAAATTTATTGACAAAATAATGATTAGTTTTATACTATCTCTGGTGATTAATCCATAATTTTTTAGGCAAGCTAAATCATTACAAAAAATCACCAAGGAGGGATTAAAATGAAAAAGTGGTTAGTTTTATCGTTCCTTTTCCTCTGGATATTAGGAATAGCAGGCTGCACTACTACTACTTCCACTCCTAACTTAACTGAAGCACCTACTTTGATTATAATATCCGATGGGACAAAAACTCTCCAGAGCGGAGATCCAGTGATGTTCAGTAGAACCATAACTTTTACCGGTCAAGGTCCAGCTAATGCTGTAATCCGGATACGTCAAGGAGAAACAATAATAGGTACTACTACTACCGATGACGCAGGAAGCTTTACCTGGAGCTGGGACTCTGGCACTACGGAAGGAACTTTTGTTTTTAATTTTTCCGCTGAAGTTCCCGACCGAGAAGAAAGTACTCCCACCTCTTTTACTATTGTGGTGGATGGAACTGGGCCCTATCTTGTCTCTGCTTTAGCTAAAGCAGATCCACCGCTCGGGTCAGCTCCTACTATAACCGTTAGTTTTAACGAAGCTATTGTAGTAAGCGATATGAATCTATTTACCTTAGTTCCTGGTGGCTACTGGGCGGCAGGAGCTGGAGGAACTTCCCATTTTACTCTCACTATCATTCATTTAGCTGATGATCAAAAAACAGTTACTCTAAGTGGCAACTGGATGAGTGACCAGTTAATCGCCGGAGACCCTTTGGAGGTTATTTTTCACCCAGCAAGTCCTTTAGTTGTTACTGATAAAGCAGGAAATCCTTGCACCTCTCCTACACTTGTACTTGTACTTGTCTCTTCCTAAGCATTAAAT
>NZ_JAAYFP010000193.1:0-3344 GCF_012728195.1 Candidatus Sordicultor fermentans | reverse complement strand
TCTCCCTCCCTTATACTTTTAAAAAGTGAGGAGCGGGGTGGAAGCTGTGGAGATTAATCCTCTATCGAGAAATGATGTAGAACAAATAATTACTTTTTTAGCCAAAGAAGAAAAAGATGGGGCAAAAAGTGAGTTATCTTCTATTTCTTCTTCTCTCTCCCCTGAAAATCAGGAAGAAACTGAGGCGGAAGAGATGGGGAAAGAGGAGCTTTTGTGGTTTACTAAAGCAGTGCAGGATATATTCCGGGGTTTTAACTTAGGGATTACTTTTCGAGTCCATGAGGAAACGGGGCGCATTATTGCCCGGGTGATTGACCGCAAAACCCGAGAAATAATTCGAGAAATCCCTCCGGAAAAGTTTTTAGATATGATTGCTCGCTTACAAGAGCTGGCAGGAGTTTTTATCAACGAATTAGTGTGAGGTGATATAAATGGCTGGTATAACTATAGATGGTTTAGTATCAGGTTTACAAACCGGTGACCTTATTGCAGAGCTTATGGAGGCAGAGCGAGCACCTATCACCCGGATGGAGAGCACCAAAGAAGAGTATCAAAATAAAATTTCTCTTCTTCAAGACCTCTCTCTTAAACTTTCTACTTTGAAAATCAGCGCTGACACTCTGAATACTTCTTCTCTTTATGGAGCGCGGACGGTTACCTCTTCTCAAGAGAATGTTCTTACTGCTTCAGCACAAAGTGGTGCTCCCACGGGACGCTACACCATCCAGGTGGAGCGAATCGCTCTGGCTCATCAGCTGGCAAGTGGAGTTACTTCAGACCCATCTGCGCAAGTCTTTGGCACTGGCACCATTACTTTGCAGGTAGGCTCAGGTTCTCCGGTTACTATTAACATTACTTCGGATAACAATTCTCTCAATGGTATTCGCGATGCTATAAATAACGCTGGTCTTCCAGTGACTGCCTCGATAGTGGGAAGTGGGAGCGAGTATCATTTGGTTATTTTGAGTAATGCTACTGGAACAGAAGGACAAATCACTCTGGATGTCAACCTCCAGGTAGAGGAAGGAGAGGGAGAGGGGGGAGAGGAGGTAGAGGAGGTAGAAACGCTCTCTTTTTCTGACATTCAGCCTCCTCAAAATGCTAAGCTCCTTTTGGGAGTGGCATCTGGTACTTCCACCCCCTTGAGTTTTGAGTTTTCTTCTAACACCGTAACTGGACTTCTTCCGGGGGTGACGCTTAACCTTCTTTCTTCCAGCTCGAGCTCAGTTACAGTAGAAGTGAAAGAAGATACCAGCCTGTTACAGGAACAGATTGAAAAATTTGTGGAAAATTATAATGATGTAATTAATACCATAGATAACCTCACCTTTTATGACCCCGATAGTGGTGAGAAAGGTTCTTTCTTGGGGGATGTGAATCTTAGCATTATCCAGATGCAGCTGGAACGGGCGGTAACCTCTGTGGTGAAGAGCGCTCCAGAAGAAGTGAACAGTTTGAGCATGCTCGGCGTGAAACTTACCAAAACCGGGCTTTTACAAATTGAAGACCGAGAGGCGCTATCTGAAAAACTTTCTACTAACTCCGCAGGTATCAAAGAGCTATTTACTGAAGGTGTAGCCAAAAACCTTTCCCAAACCATTCAGAGTATGACGGTATACGGGAGCGGGACTCTGTGGGTAAAGCAAGATATGTATCAGCGGATGATCCAGGATATCGATAAGCGCATTACCTCTTTGGAAGAAATTATGGACTTAAAAGAAGAACGTCTCTGGCGGCAATATACCAATCTGGAAACCTATCTTTCTAATATGCAGTCCCAAAGTAATTGGCTTGCGGCGCAGATTGCTACTCTTATCAAACAAAGTTCTTCCGGGAGTTGATAAAGATGAATGCCTATATGAATGTAGTTCGCTCTTATAAGCAAAATGATATCGATACGAGCTCTCCTCTCCGATTGGTTGTGCTTCTCTATGATGGAGCGATTCGTTTCTTCCAGTTAAGTGAGAAAGCTTATAGTGAAGGAGACACAGGAAAAGCCCGGATGTATATTTTGCGAGCAGAAAAAATTATTCTGGAACTTCTTAGTTCGCTCAATTTTGAAGAGGGAGGAGAAATTGCCGAAAATCTTGCTAACCTTTATCGTTTTATTATCGGACATTGCGCGGAGATAAACGAGACTAAATACCGGGAAATAATTGGAGCAAATTGCAAGATTCTTACCGGCTTACGGGAGGCGTGGAGTCAACTTGAACGAGAACCGAACCCTGAATGACCCCGGGGAGGAGAAAATTTTCCTTCTGGAGCGCATTCTGGAAATTACCAAAAAGATGTATGAGCTTATTCATCAAGGACTTAGCGATGATGTTTTTATTCTTCTGGAAGAGCGAGGAAAGCTTATGGCTCAGGTGGAAGCCTGTGACCAGCAAATTGACCTCGCTTCGCTGGCAGTCGAAAAGCAAGAGCGGATGCTTAGTCTTCTTCGGGATATTAATCTATTAAATGAAGAAGTCAGCACGCTTCTTTTTACCCATATTGCCGAGGAACAAGAAACACTGGCGCGTATGCGCAGGGAACATTCTTTTTGGCATAGCGTTAAAGATGGATTACCTCCTTCTTCTCCAGGAATTGATATCCAGGGCTAAGTGACTTTATCTTTCTGACAATAAATTCTGGTTGGGAAATCTCTTTCTGGCATGGTATTTTATGTAAGTAAGGTGTGGTAATAAAGAGGTGAATTAAGTGCCTATTCGGATAGCAGAAGGAAAGCAAGAAGACGGGGAGCATTTTGAATCGCTTATCCAGAGAGCAAGGCAGGCTTTCCTGGGGGGAGACATAAAAGAAGCAAAAAAACTTTTTCAGGAAGCCTCGCTAATAGATGCCAATCATCCTGAAGTATGTCACGGGTTGGGAGTTATAGCCCTACGGGAGGGTCGCTACAAAGACGCCATAGCTTTTTTGCGCCGGGCAGTGGAGAAGAATCCCAATTTTCCTGAAGCGTGGAACAACTTAGGATTTGCTTACTTTAAAAAGGGGAGATATACTGAGGCTCAAAAAGCTTTTGAGCGGGCAGTAGAGCTCGACCCCGAAGAGAGGGAATATCAGAATAACCTCCGAAATCTTTTGTCCCGGAATAAGCCTCGGAGCGGAGGAAACTCTAAAAAACTTTCCCTTTCTCTGTGTATGATTGTCCGTGATGAAGCAGAGAACCTCAAAAAATATCTGTCTCGTTTTTGCGACTTCTTCGATGATGTGGTAGTGGTAGATACAGGCTCAGTTGATGACACCCTCGAGGTTGCTTCTTCTCTCGGAGCCCGAGTTTTTAATATACCATGGGAGAACGACTTCTCCCGAGCCCGGAATGAGAGTTTAAGGAGAGCCAAAGG
>NZ_JAAYFP010000192.1:0-3000 GCF_012728195.1 Candidatus Sordicultor fermentans | reverse complement strand
GAGCTCAGAAAGAAGGACAAAATGGAGGAAAAAGAAAGAGTAGCCCGTATTCTGGATACTTTAGAAGAGCACTTTCCCGACGCTCGGTTGCTTTTAGAATTTAACAATCCTTTTGATCTTTTAGTGGCCACCATTTTAGCTGCTCAAGCTCCTGATGAGCGGGTAAATCAGGTAACCAGAACTCTTTTTCAACGTTTCCCCACACCTCAGGCTCTCGCTCGTGCCTCTCTCTCCGAAATTGAAGAGGTCATCAAGTCTCTTCCTTACTACCGGCAAAAAGCCCGCTTCCTCAAAGAATCGAGCTCCATTTTAGTGGAAAAATTCCAAGGGGAAGTTCCCCCCGACCTTTCGGAGCTCACCTCTCTGCCCGGAGTGGGGAGGAAAACTGCCAGCATCGTTTTAGCCAATGCCTTCAATATTCCGGCTATCGCCGTAGACACCCACGTGGCTCGCGTATCCCAGAGATTGGGTCTTGCTTCTTCCTCTTCCCCTTCTAAAATAGAAAAAGATTTAGCCTCGATAATCCCCCCGGAACGCTGGATAAGAGCGGCTCATCTTTTAGGTTTTTTAGGTAGAACCACCTGTTTGGCCAGAAAACCTCGCTGCCCAGAGTGTCCGGTCAGAGAGTGGTGCCCTTCCGCTGATTCCTTGTAACCTCTAAGTCTATCCACAACTTTATTTCTCCTTCCACTTCACCTTTTTGGAAGGTCCAAAGGAGAGGTTCTTTACCTTCTTCAAACCTGCCCCGGAGGTCTATCTCCAGGGAATAATCTTCAAACATCCCTTCCCCGTGAAGGGTCAGTTTTCCCCAGTAATAAATAATAGCCTCCAGATCCAGAGAATCCAGTCGGCGCAGAGAAAAAAGAAAAATCTTCTCCTTCAAGTCAGTGTTAGAAAAAAGATGAAAATACTCTCCTCCCCGGTAAGCCACCACTTCTACAAAAGGAGTACTATAGCCTATCTCCATCAATCTCCCCACAGGGAGAGCAAGCTCCTCATCTCTCCACAATTCTAAAATTTTCTCCCGGTCTTCTGCAGATATAGAAACTCCCGGCTTGCTTCCCACCGGCCCCCACAGAAAAGAAAATTCCATGGGAAAATAAATAGCAAACTCCAGCTCTTCAAATCCCTCTCGCACCAAAAACCGGGGCATTTCTTCCACTCCTAAAAAATTAAAATACATTTCTGCCTCAAACTCTCTCTCCATTGCCCGGTAGAGAGAGAGTTTGAGGTCTCTGTTTTCTTTAGGGAAAGAAATTGTCCTTTCTCCTGAGACTTTACGACGAGCCACGGTGATGGGGCCATCTTCTCTCCCCTCTATAATTATTTTTCTTTTTTCTGGAGAAAGAGGGGCGCGCACTGCCCGGAGAGGAGTTCTCCCCAAAAGATGTTGATCGTTTTCCATCTCTAAATAAAAAAGATATCCTTCAAACTCTCGCACTCCGAAGGAAAACGCTCCTTCTTTTTTGTGCTTGGCGGTTAACTTGTGATAGCGAGAAGAATTAAAAGAACGATAATAAAGACGAGCTACCACGGGCTGGCGAGATTTCCAGTTCACTATCAGGGTTCTCCCATCAGGAAGAAAAGAAAAATCAAAATATTCTATCAAGTGAAAAGGGTCAGAAACAGGAGAGTTGCTCACCGCCTCGAGTTTTTCTAACCCCTCACCTCTGGCCCACATCTGCTCTATGTTTTTAGCAAGCTCAGAGACTGAAACAGAACTTCCCTTCTCTCCCATCTTTATTTTCAAAGCCTGAGCGGTAACAAGGCTATCAACAGTGCCCAAATCTACCTCCTCTTCCAGGGAGTTAGCAAAAGCCAGTGCCACCAGTTGAGACTGGTAATAAAACTCCAGAAAATAATTTTCTCCAGGAGGAACCCGTAGAAAAAACTCCCCCTCCTCGTTGCTTTTAGTCCGGGTTATTAAATCGGGGCTTTCAAGAAGAAAAGCTTTTATCTCCGTATCCGGAAGAGGAGCCAGAAGCTTTTTTGTTTTTTCTTCTTCTTTCTCAAAATGCATATATTCCCGGGCCGCCTTTCTCGCCCAGGGTGTATCAGAAGGAAGGAGAATCCTCCCCTGAATAAAAGCCAAAATAACCACCTCTCATTCAATAAACTGTATCTTTTGAAAAATCTTTTTAGAATAATACCACAAACTAAATTATATCACCCTTCTCCTTTTCCGTCATCGCGAGGGTCGCTACCTCGCTGGCATAGAGAGGGAAAGAATATATAATATAGAATCTCCCCGAAAGGGCTTCCCCCGCCGTCATGCTTGAAATTTAGGCGGGCATCCGCATCATCCGTCATGCCTGAAATTTAGTGAGGCATCCACCCCCTCCCGCCGTCATTCCCGAAATCTTCAATCGGGAATCCACTGAGGAAGACGCCCTTTCTTCCTCAGTAGTCTTTGCTCTTCTGCTTTTCTTTTGATTTTTCTAGGGGGTTATAGGGGGATCAGTTTCCCCTTATAGTTTGGACCCCTGATAAAACCATTCAGAGGTGACGACACGGAGGTTTTTTTCTACGTGTCGTTTTTGACATTTCTTTTATCTTCTTGTACTTTAGTCTTTTCAGGGGGTTATAAGGGGGTGAAACCCCCTTATAGTGAGGAAGGTTTTTGCTTCCTCACTGGTCTTTTTTCTTTTTGTATTTATTTTTGAGTATTTATTTTTTTTGGGGTTATAGGGGTTTTTCCCCTATAGTCGGGGTTATAAGGGGGTGAAACCCCCTTATAGTCGATAGAACCGTTCAGGGTTGACAGCCCCTTTTTTGTCATTCCCAAGATTTTCAATTGGGAATCCAAATATTCTTGTTCTTAATAATTTAGACCCCGGCTTAAAGATTGCCGGGGTGACGAAAAAGGTGTGATAGAGGCATTCAGGAATGACAGAAAAAAAGGGTCATAGGGGGCTCGCCCCCCTATAGTCTTGACAACTTCTCTTTTGAGTAGTAATTTTACTCATGGAGGGAAATGAGTGACGAGTGATGAGTGATGAG
>NZ_JAAYFP010000191.1:0-4167 GCF_012728195.1 Candidatus Sordicultor fermentans | reverse complement strand
GTCATTGCGAGCCTCGTAGTTCCGTATGGCGTGGCAATCCCAAGTTTTTTACTCTATCTAATTTGCTTTTTTAGTTTTTTGAGGCTCAGAAAAGCGAGATCGCCACGGAGCGCTCTCGCGCTCCTCGCGATGACTTGAGAACTCACCCTCACCCTAACCTCTCCCCGCAAGGGAGAGGAAAAAAGTTCAGGAATGAGAACATCCTCTTCTCTTGTTTAGGTTCCTCGTAGAGGCATGCCGGGTGACAAACAAGAAGGGGGTTTATAAGGGGGGATTCTTTCCCGCTTATACTGGGAAATCTTTTCTTATCAGTAGTCTTTGCCTTTTAGGCTTTATTTTTAATCTTTAGTTTTTAATCTTACGTCGTAGACCGTCTGTTTTCTCTCCTCCAGTAGGTTTTTTGTTTTTTCAAGGGATTATAAGGGATTGCTTCCCCTTATAATCCCCCTATAACCATGAAAAGATTTGCAAAATACCGTAGCTTAAGACACAAAAGTTGCTCAAGAAGTTTTTCTTCCTTGGTGTTTGTGCTATAATTTCCCGTGGAATGGTTTCAGGTGGTTTTGCCTTAATAGGGAAGTCCGGTGAAAATCCGGCGCGGTCCCGCCACTGTAACCGGGGAGCAAGTTGCCAGAGCCACTGACGGAAGTCGGGAAGGGGCAACAAGCGAAGATCCGGGAGCCAGGAGACCTGCCTGAGATTGTCCCGACCACTCTTCGTGGAAAGAGGAGGTGGGAAATTTGCTGGATTCCGCCCCAGACAAGAGGACGCTCCCTCTCTTCCCCCCTCCTCCACCAGACTAATATAAGAGGAGGAAATTATGTCAAAAAAAGCAGCACAACGAGGAACAGAATAGCACTTTTCTTTTTGGGACTGTGGTTTTTGGTTTTTTCTTCTTTTCCCGGAGCCCAAGCGGAAACTATTAGTGATGACGCAGGGAGAGAGGTGGAAATTCCCTCCCCCTGCGAGAGAATCGTTTCTCTTTCTCCTGCTACTACGGAGATAGTCTTCTCTCTTTCTCTTGGAGAAAAGTTGGTGGGGGTTACTACCTATTGCAATTATCCGGAAGAAGCAAAAAAGAAAGAAAAAGTAGGAACCATCAATGAAATCGGCTTAGAAAAAGTGGTGGAGCTGCAGCCCGATTTGGTTTTAGCCAGCTCCTTAACTCCTCCCAATGTTGTGGAGCGGTTAGAGAGCCTGGGGATTACCGTTTTTGTATTAGACCCTCACAATATCAGCGAAGTGATAGAGGGCATAGAAAAGGTGGCAATAATATCAGGAGCAGAAAACAAAGGGAAAGAGCTAAAAGAAGCCATGGAAGAGGAGGTTCGCGAGGTGAGAGACAAGGTTTCTCATCTTTCTCCAGAGGAGCGACCGACGGTTTTTCACCTCCTCTGGCACGATCCTCTGTGGACTGCCGGCAAAGATACCTTTGTTAACGAGTTTATCACCATCGCTGGGGGGCAAAATGCATTTGCTGATTTATCTGGCTATGTCATTGTGGACTTGGAAGAACTTATTCGCCGCAACCCCGACATCATCACCGTCGTGGAAGATCACGGAGAAGAGGGAAGCCTCTCTTACCAATTTTTGCTCTCCGATAGCCGCCTTAAAGTAGTTAACGCCATTCAAAATCACAAAGTTTTTCCTGTTGATTCCGATATAGTTTCTCGCTCTTCTGCCCGGGTGGTGGATGCCGTTCGTATATTTGCCTCCATAATTCACCCGGAAATCTTTGGAGAATATGAATACCAGAGTTAAAAAGGGGCTTACATATCTCGGTTTTTTAGCTTTAGTCCTGGGGAGCGTTTTCCTGGCTCAGGGGGTGGGAGGAGGGAGATATCAGCTCTCTCACTCTCTCTCACTCTTTTTTCCTTCTGACCTTTCTCCCTCGGAAAAGATAATATTATTTGAGATTCGCCTACCCCGTATTGTCCTTTCTTTTCTCGTGGGGGGAAGCCTTTCTCTCGGGGGAGCAGTGTTGCAGGGGATTTTCCAGAATCCCCTGGTAGACCCCTACGTCCTGGGTATCAGCTCTGGAGCTGCTCTGGGAGCGGTGATTGCCATTTTGAGCGGCGTGTATCTGGGGTTTTTCACCGTCCCTCTTTTTGCTTTTTCTATGGCTCTCTTCAGTGCTTTTCTGGTTTTTTACCTGGGCAAAATAGGAAAGAGATTTCCTCTCGAGGTTTTGCTTTTAGCAGGCATAGGGGTGGGATTTTTCTTCTCTGCTCTGGTATCTCTGGGGATGTTTTTAGCCGGAGAAGACCTGCACCAGCTATTTTTCTGGACTATGGGAGGGCTGTGGAATAGCAGCTGGCAAGAGGTCAAAATGATTTTGCCTTTTATCGTTATGGGGGCTCCCATTTTGTTCTCCTTTTTCCGGGAGCTCAATGCTTTTCTCCTGGGGGAAAAAGTGGCAGAAAGCATAGGGGTAGAGGGGGAAAAAGTTAAAAAGCAACTGCTCTTTGTGGTTTCGCTCCTTGTGGCTTCCGCTGTCGCGGTGAGTGGGGTTATCGGGTTTGTGGGGTTGGTGGTGCCACATCTGGTTCGTCTTCTGGGCGCAAGAGACCATCGTCATCTCCTTCCTTTCTCCTTTCTTTTAGGAGGGGGAGTGCTTCTGTGGGCTGACACTTTAGCTCGCACTATTTTATACCCGGTAGAACTACCGGTGGGAATCATAACCAGTCTTCTGGGTGCTCCTTTCTTTATCTATCTTTTGCGAAAGAGGAAGAAAAGTCTGTGAAAGAATATTTGCAGGTGGAAAACCTTTCTTTTTCTTATTCACGGAGGAAAGTTTTGGATAAACTTACCTTCGGCGTGAGGAGGGGCGAGTTGGTAGGGGTGATAGGCCCAAATGGAGCAGGTAAAAGCACTCTCCTCTACCTTTTAGCCGGATTAATTGTCCCCGAAAGCGGGAAAATCGTTCTGGGAGAAAAAGACACCAGGTTTCTTTCCCGCTGAATGTGGTCACAAAAAGTGGCTATGGTTTTTCAGGAAATTCCCCAGAACTTAGAGCTCACCTCTCAAGAAGTAATAGCCATGGGGAGATTCCCCCACATCGGGCGATGGCAGAGAGAAGGAGATGTTGACGAGGAAAAGGTTTCCTGGGCTATGGAGATAACCTCCACTGCAGTCTTTTCTGACCGGCTGTTTTCGGAGCTCTCAGGAGGAGAAAAACAAAGAGTGATGATTGCCCGTGCTTTAGCTCAAGAACCAGAATTGCTGCTATTAGACGAGCCCACCAGCCACCTGGATGTTTTACACCAGCTGGAAATTATGGACATTCTTCTTGAGCTCAGAGCGGCGGGGGTGGCCATTGTTTCGGTTTTCCATGATTTGAACCTGGTTTCTCAGTTTTGTGATAAGACGCTCCTCCTGAAAGAAGGGAGAATGCTCTCTTTTGGGGGGGTGGAAGAAGTGATGAAGGCAGAGGAAGTGGAAAAGTTGTTTGGTGTAGAGTTCCTAGAAGCCACCCACCCTTTCTCTCTCCGTCCCTTTTTTATGCCTTTGCGTAGAATAAAAAACGAAACGCATCGGGGAAAAATCCACCTCATCTGCGGAGGAGGGAGTGGCTCGCCCTTGATGAGAGAGCTTTTAGAAGCCGGTTTCTCCCTGTCTCTGGGGGTGGTTAATCAACTGGATTCTGATGAAGAGCTGGCCCGAAAGCTGGGAATTCCTGTGGTTCAAGAAAAGCCTTTCTCTCCCTTTTCTCCTTCTACTATGGAAGAAGCTTACCGGTTAGCTCAAAAAGCTGATTTTATAGTCATTGCCCCCACTTATTGGGGGAGAGGCAACCTCCCCAATTTAGACCTGGCCGAGCGCCTCGTCTTGGAAGGTAAAGCAGTGCTAATTCTAGAAGAGGCACTGAACCCTCGGCTTGATTACACCGAAGGAGCGGCACAGGAAAAATTGAAGAAAATAATTGAGGAGGGAGGAGAGGTGATAAAAGACCTCTCTGCCTATTTTTCTTCCTCTTCTTCTTAAGCTGCCATTGCAACAATCCAATAAGAGGTCACCACTCACACCGGGGCGCTTTCTCCTCCTTTGTAGTCCTCCCTCTGTTATTCCCGAAATTTAGTGAGGCATCCATCTCCCTCTCCCCGCAAGCTCTCTAAACCGTCATCGCGAGGGTTGTTTGCTCGTATCCCGTGGCGATCTCGCTTTTCT
>NZ_JAAYFP010000023.1:0-10579 GCF_012728195.1 Candidatus Sordicultor fermentans | reverse complement strand
TCTTTTTCTTCACCAGGCTGGAGAGTAAGGCGCTTAAATCCTTTGAGCTCCTTTACCGGTCGCTCCACTGAGGCTACCCGGTCGTGGATATACAGTTGCACTACTTCATCTCCCACTCGACTTCCGGTATTTTTGACTTTAAAACTTATTTTGACTTCTTCTAAGGAGTTGACCTGGGAAGGAGTAATTTTTAGGTCTGAGTAAGAAAACTCGGTATAGCTTAGACCGTGCCCAAAGGGGAAAAGAGCCTGGGTGTCAGTGTTTATGTATTCGTTGAAAGAAGAGGGTTTCCGGTTATAATAAACTGGAATCTGTCCTACGCTTCGCGGGAAGGAGATGGGGAGTTTCCCTCCGGGGTTATAATCACCGAATAGCACATCAGCTATGGCGTTTCCTCCTTCTTCTCCGGGATACCAGGTTTCTAAAATGGCAGAGACGTTGTCTTTCTCCCACGTTATGGAAAGCGGTCGGCCATTAACTAAAACTAAAACTATGGGTTTCCCGGTTTCTTTGAGAGCCTGAAGGAGTTCTCTTTGTACCCCGGGGAGGTCTAGATCCACCCGATCACTTCCTTCTCCAGAAATAGAATTCTTAAAAAGACCGCTATTTTCCCCCATAACTGCAATAATAACCTCAGATTGCTCTGCCAGCTCCAGTGCTTCCTGGAAACCATCGCAAGAAGTGTCCAGAAGATCACATCCCTGAGCATAAAGAACTTTAGTGTTCGCAGAGACTTTATTTTTTATTCCTTCCAGCACGCTTATCGTCTCCACCGCATCTTCTTCCGAGGCTACATGTGCTGTATAACTATAATCTCCGTGTAAGTTTCTTGTACTATTAGCGTTGGGCCCTATAACCGCTATAGTTCCTGAATCCTTTTTCAGGGGTAACACTCCATCGTTTTTCAGGAGAACTATAGACTTTCGAGCTATCTCTCGGGATAGCTCCCGGTCTTCGGGAGAGTCGAGGGCTTTCTTTGCTTCCTGAAGACTTATCTCGATTTTTTCTCTTTCTCTGAGTCCTAAAAGAAGTTTTGCCCTTAACATTCTTCTTACTGATTCATTTATCACTTCTTCTGAAATCAATCCTTTTCGAACCGCTTCGAGCAGTGGTTCTCCATAACAGTCAATATTGGGAAGCTCAATATCTATTCCTGCTTCCAGGGCTTTTATGGCTGCTTCCTGAGCACTATCGGCTACGTAATGGAAGTTTTCTAACATTCTTATAGCTCCGTAGTCAGAAACCACCAATCCCTCAAATCCCCATTCTTCACGCAGAATTTTGGTTAAAAACAATTGAGAGGCAGCACAAGGTATACCATCTATTTCATGATAGGCGTTCATAACTGAGCCAACCCGGGTCTCTCTTACCGCCACCTCAAAGGGAAAGAGGAATATTTCTCTTAATTCTCGTTCCGAAACCCGGGCAGGAGCTAAATTCCTTCCTCCTTCAGAGATTCCATAAGCAGGAAAATGTTTGGCGGTAGCGATGATACCTGATTCAAAATCTTCTCCCTGGAGACCTTTTATATAAGCAGAAGCCATTTGAGATACAAGATAGGGGTCTTCGCCAAAAGTTTCTTCTGTCCGTCCCCAGCGAGGGTCGCGAGGAATATCGAGAACTGGAGATAATCCCTGATGAGCGCCTACAGCTCTCAATTGTTTTCCTATTACCGAGGTCATCTTTTGAATGACCTCAGGTTCAAAGGTGCTGGCCATACCTATGGCCTGGGGGAAGGCCGTTGTCCCCCACGCAGTAAAGCCGCTTAAGCATTCTTCGTGAATCATAGCTGGAATTCCGAGGCGGGTTTCTTCCCTCAGAAATTTTTGAATTTCATTGACCAGCTCGGCTACTTTTTCTGGCTCCATGCCTGTTCCACCGGCTGCTCTTGTGATCTGTCCTATGCCATTTTTTAAAAGTTCTCGGGCTTTCTCCCGAGAAAATTGGCCGTTTTCTAACAGGTGACGAGCCTGAACAGAACCAAGCTGAGCCACTTTTTCTTCCAAGGTCATGCGGGATAGTAGATCATTAACTAATTTAGTTGTAGTTTCCATATAACTAACCTCCTATTGGGTGATTTAGAGCAGAGCATTCTAGCCTATTTTTCTCCGACTAAAGAAGGCTCTTCGCTGCTACAATAATTTATTGCTAATTTTTTGAAAATTACCAATACCTGGAAGCATGGTGGTTCTGTTTGTTTTACTTTTCATATAGCCAGCATCTCACCATTCTTCCATCAACAAAAAATTCTTCTGGCATGAAGTCTTTACATTTCTCTTCAACAAACGGGCATCTCCCGGCAAACTTGCATCCTTTCCTCATATACTCTTCAGTTTCCAGTTCGGTTATACTCACCCTTTCTGTCCATTTTTTCTTGGGGTCAGCTTCTGGTATGGATTCCTTTAGCATCTGGGTATAGGGATGTTTGGGATTCATCAGCACTTCCTCTACATCACCCATTTCTACTATGTTTCCTCGAAACATTATTCCTATTCTATCGCTCACATAATAAGCGGTGGCAAGGTCGTGGGTTATGTATAAAACACTGACACTGTGCTCATCTCTTAACTCTTTGAAGAGGTTAACTATTGACATTCTCAGTGAAGCATCCACCATAGAGACCGGCTCATCAGCTACTAAAAGAGATGGTTTAGTTATTAATGCCCGGGCTATGGATATTCTCTGGAGCTGTCCTCCAGAGAATTCACTGGGATATCTTCCCTGTACTTCTTCCATACCCAACCCCACTGATTGGAGAGCCTCTTCTACGGCTTTCTTGTCTCTCTTTTTCCCGTTCATCCCAAAGTTTTTGGCAGTATCGTGCAAATAACTGTCTACTTTCCTCAAGGGATTGAAAGTTTCAAAAGGATTTTGAAATATGGATTGCACTTCTTTCATAAATTGCTTCTTTTCTTCCCATTTTTGGAGTTCGAGTATGTTTTTGTCTCTGTAGTATACTTCTCCCTGGGTGGGTTCGAGAAAGCCTAAAAGGATCTTTGATACTGTTGTTTTCCCGCAGCCACTTTCTCCAGCTAAAGTGAATATTTCATTTTTGTTCACCTGGAAGGATACATCATCCACTGCCAGAAGCCTGCTCCGGGCAAATCCCCCTCCTACAACAAACACCTTTTGTAATTTTTTCGCTTTTATTAGCCCTTCTTTTTCTATCTCTTTTTCTGGATTATCGTTTTTCCTGTTCATTCTACTCTCTCCTTGGAATTCAAGAAACAGGCTGATTTATGCTCGGTGTTCAACTCCACCAGCTGTGGTATTTCTTTTTTGCAGATATCCATGACATAAGGGCATCGAGGATGGAAAGGACACCCTGGTGGCAAGTTAGAGAGCGACGGTGGAACACCTGGTACGCTGGGCTTATAGGTTTTGTCTCCCATTTTGGGAAGAGAAGCAATTAAAAATTTAGTGTAGGGATGAAGAGGATTTTCAAATATATCATCAGTCCTGGCTTCTTCTACAAACATACCAGCATACATTATTCCTATTCTGTCTGTAATATTGGCATGCACTGCCATATCGTGGGTGACTAAAATTATCGTGTTTTTCTGTAATTTTTGAATATCTTTCAAGAGCTGTATCACTGCTCTTTGAGCTACTACGTCGAGGGCAGTGGTGGGCTCATCAGCCACTATTATTCTGGGTTTCAAAATAGTAGCTAAGGCAATGGTAGTTCTCTGTCTCATTCCTCCTGAGAGTTGATGAGGATAAGATTTTAAGACTCTCACTGGCAATCCCAGGGCTGATAGGTGTTTTTTTAATGGTTCCTCAAAATCTCTCTCCTCATTTTCTATTTTCTGATGGGCAGTGAAGAAATCTTTGAATGACTCTCTGATTCTTATTATAGGGTTTAAGGCGTTCATAGAGCCCTGAGGAATGTAAGATATATATTTCCATCGTAGTTTTCTGAAGTCTTCCTCTTTTATTTCAGTTACCTCTACATATTTCCCGTCTATCTGGTAGTATATAGTTCCTCCTATCATCCTCAAGGGTGGCTCTACTAATTTACATATGGTTTTTAGAAATGTACTTTTCCCGCAGCCACTTTCTCCGGCTATCCCGTATATTTCATCTTCATGGATATTAATAGTTAGGTCATTTACCGCTTTTACTTCTTTTTTTGTTTCTCCCATATCCAGGATATAATAAGATTTTAAATTTTCTGTTTTCAAGATATCCATTTTTATTACCCTGCTTTTCCAATTCTTTGAATTCTGGTTCGGGGGTCAAGATACTCACTTAAACTGCTGGAAAGCAAATATAAAGCTACGAATAGTAATATAGATATTACGACTGGTGTCAATATCCACCACCAGTACCCGAGGAGCATAGATTGGTAATTAACCGCCCAGTGAATCATAGTGCCTATGGTAGGCACTTCTATGTTAGTCAAACCTAATATAGCCAGCGTTACTTCCATTCCTATTGCCCATATCATGTTGTTTATCACTGTAGAAAACATTATCGGTATTATGAAAGGAAAATACTCTTTAATTACCAGGCTGAAAGTTCTGGTGCCCGACAATATCGCTGTGTATGTGAATTCTCTTTCTCTTAAGCTCAGTATCTGAGACCTTATAACCCTAGCATCCCAGGCCCATCCGAATAAACTCAGTATCAGTCCTAAAGTTACCATCGTTAAGTTCTCTCTCATCACCGAAGCTATCAGTATGAGAATGGGCAAAAGAGGCATGACTACAAAACTATCGTTTATGGACATAAGAATGGTATCCACTCTTCCTCCCTTATATCCGGCTATTAACCCCACTATTACTGCGATTACTCTCGATATTGATGAAGCTATCAGGGCTATGATCAGTGAATTCCTTATGGCAAAAGTAGATTGCCAGAATAAGTCCTGTCCCTGGGAGGTAGTTCCCAATATGTGAGGCCAGCGTGGCGGCAGGTCTCGAGGCACTACATTCCATTTAAGAGGATTATAGGGAGAAAAGAAAGAAAGGATAGACATAAGAGCAAGAACACATATCACTATGAAAGCAAATTTGAATCTCCCATCTTTCATCAGTTCTTTAAAAGATTCCAAGGCAGTCACCTCATCTATGTCTTATTCGTGGATCAAAGAGGGGGTATAGGAGATCGATTATCAACGTTGCTCCTGCTATCCCTATAACTGAGAGAGAAGTTACACCCATTATCAGGTTGTAATCCCCAGAGTTGATGGCTCCATATACTAAAGTTCCTATTCCAGGATAGGAAAACACTATTTCGGTTATCAAAGCTCCTCCAAATATTTGTCCCAGAGATAAAGCTAAGCCGGTTATCTGGGGTAACAATCCATTTTTTAGTACATACTTGAAAGCTATTTTTGATTCTTTAAGCCCTCCCGCTTTGGCATACATAACGTAGTCTTCTGCTACTATATTTGAAACTATAAGCTTCATAGTCATAAAGTTTGCTGCTATTCCCAGAACTACTAAAGAAGTGGCAGGGAGAAAAGAGTGCACCAAAACATCGGAGATAAAAGCCCAGTTGAATCCTACTCTCCTTCCCACTGAGTAGCCTCCCGCGGAGGGGAAAATGGGGAAGAGGTAGGCAAACAGTATAAGAAGCAACAGGGCAAATATGTAGTAGGGTATAGGTCTTATAACCATAGATATGTTATCCAGTATTTTTGCCCATCTTCTATCTTTGAAATATCCTGCCAATCCTCCCAGGAGGTTGCCCACTATCCAGGAAATCAGGGTGGTAGAAATCAGTAACCCCGCTGTCCAGGGTAGAGAGGTCATTATCAGTTGAGTGACAGGGATAGGAAACTGGAATAAGGAAGGGCCGAAATCACCTCGAAACAACCTTCCCCAAAAAGCGAAATATTGCTGAAGCATGCTGCCTTCTAAACCATACAACTCAGTTAGTGATTTTCGCATACTATCAACCGCAGCGGGATCCAGGAAGGCACCTTGCGCGGTTATTCGATTGATGACTTGTTGAACGGGATCAACAGGAGTTAGCCTCGGTACTATAAAAACTATAGTTATCCCTACAAAAACTACTACTAAAAACTGAACTATTCTTGGTAATAAGTATCTCTTAAAAAATAGCACGGACCCCACCTCTAAACTTACCCCTACCAGTGCCCCGGACGGGGCACTGGTAGGGTATCAGATTTTATCTTTCTACAGGTCTTAAGAAGGGAAGCATATATTTGAAGTTGGGCCAGTGATGGTATGGCTGAGTGTAGGGATTTTCAGCACCAGGATAGTTGGTCCAGTAATATTCATCCCAGGCTACCACTCCTGGATAACCAAACGTGGGAATGGTGGGCATTTCTTCAACTAAAATTTTTAAACCTTCCATTCCCAGCTGCAGGTTTTTATCGCTGTCCCAATCAACTTTTTCCATTTCTTCTATAACTTTGTCCAACTTCTCGTTGTACCATCTCGAAGAATGACCAACTGCTTGTTCGCCAATGGGTCTATAGTAGGAAGTCCGGAAAGGGCTCAGCACTCGATAGAGATCAGGATGTCCTCCCCAGGGCTCTATCGCCGGCCAGTTATCATTTACTACATAATCCCCGGTTTGAGCTAATGCTGCATAAGCTTCTGAGGGATTCACAGTTACATCAATTCCAAAGTTTCTCCACTGCTGAGCGGCAGCGAGTGAGTTACGATGTTGAGGGTGTGAGGGGCTGGGATGAGCAGTTATAGCGATTTTCCAGGGAGTTCCATCAGGCAGGAGCCATTTCCCGTTTGCATCTTTTGTAAATCCATTTCTGAGCAGTAATTGTTCTGCCACATCAGGAGCATATTTCCACCATCCCGGTCCAAACATCTCTCTGATTGCTTCAGGCTCTTTTGGTACATCGTAGCCTCTCTCTTTTACATATTCAACAAGTCGGAAGGGTGCCTCAGGGTCATAAGGTTTGAAAGGCTCACCATCAATTTCTATATCTAAGGTGAGGTTCTTTAGCCACTCTTCTAGGGGTTTATAGTACCATTCCTGATATACAGGTGTAGGAGGCACATGTAGGACTCCCATAGGAGCCGCTCCATCAAAAGCTATTCCAATGTAGTCTACTATATCTATCGCCAGAGTTAAAGCCCATCTGACATCTTTCAGGTCGAATGGGGATACGTCATTGTTGAGAGTTAAACCTGTCATGCAAGGATCCACATTAACCACCCAGGGGTATTCTTTTCTGTAGCCTCTTGAATATTCGTTTCTCTCTAATATTGCCCGGAATGCTTCCATAGTTAAATCGGTCATATCTAAGTTGTGATTTGCTTGAGCGATTACTTTGTTTGCTGCATCTCCATAGTAGTAGAAAAGCACATATTCAGGTGGGGGCATACCGTACAATATTCCAGTGGGGGTTTTGTCCCAATCTTCTCTTCGCTCCCAGAGAGTCCAGTAACCTGCCTGATCAAAATCTTTGAGCACATATGGGCCACTGCTTATGGGAGGGTTAAAATCAAAGGATAGAGGATCTTCTGCTTCTTCAAAAATGTGTTTGGGGAAAGGTCTCCATCCACCCCATCTGTCTATAAAGTTAGCATGGAATCGAGCATTGGGTTCTTTAAATTCAAACACTACTGTATAGTCATCGGTTTTATATACTTTATCCACATACAAATTAAATGGGGCGTTGTAAGACATCCCAGAGTCCTGCATACATAACTCTATTCCATATACTATGTCATCTGCAGTTATGGGGACACCATCGCTCCACTGGCAACCTTCTCTCAGCTTTACCGTCATCTGAGTGAAGTCTTCATTGTAAATAGGACCTTCTGCAGCTAAGGCGTTTATGACCTCGCCGGTTACGTAATCAACTAGCCATAGAGGTTCGAGCATTAATTGTTGTACGCCTCTATCCGGATTTCTCCAGGCAGTGGTGAACACGTTAAAGTTAGCTGGAGTACCTACTCTCCCTGTTAATACGTCAGCAATAAATGTTTTTTCTCTGGGGATATCTTCAGCTAATTGGGCAAAGCCTGCCTGGGCAAAGCCCATCACCAGTACTAACAAAGACACAAAAAAGATTGAAAAACTTCTTTTCACTAATCACACCTCCATTTTAAATATAATCTGGTTATTTTTTTGTGCTTAAACTGTCGTTTCTGAGTTTTTCTCACCCCCTATCTTTTTGGTAGGAATTACTCTGGTTATACTTTGATGCATCCACCTTTTGGAAAACTAAAGATGGTTAACTTCCCACTCTGTTAACCGGCAAGGTAAAACTATCTTTTTTACCTCACCTCCTTTTATGCTCTCTACTAAAAGTTCAGCAGCAACTTTTCCCAGCTCTCCTAAGGGTTGCTCTACTGTGGGGAGGGGCGGGTCAGTGTATTTTACTGCTTCAATTCCATCAAAGCCGACGATGGCGATATCGTCGTGAACTTTAATGCCTCTCTCTTTGGCTACTTGTAAGGCGCCGATAGCCATTTTATCGTTAGCGGCAAAAACTGCAGTGGGAAGGGGAGAAATTTGAAGCAACTTTTCCATTGCTTCTCTTCCACTCATCCGGCGGAAATTCCCCTCTACTACATACTCTTTTTTAATGGGAATACCAAAATCTAAAAGAGTGTCTATATAAGCTCGGTATCTCTCTTCCGCATGGCGATGTTCTCTGGGACCTCGCAGATGAGCAATCTGCCGGTGACCTTTTTCTATTAAATATTTGACTGCTTCTTTTGCTCCACCATAGTGGTCAATATCTACATAACTTACTCCTTCTCCTTCCACTCGCTGGTTAACAATGACAAAAGGGAAGTTTTCCTTGACTAAGTCACTAACTTCAGAATAATGAATAGGCCAGTGAGAAAGAACAACCAGACCTTCAAAGAGACTATTACGGGCAATGTTTAAAAGAGCCTCTCGCTTATCTAAAGGGTGACCGTTAAAGAACTCTCCCTTTACCACTATTTGAAGGTAATATCCTTCCCGAGAAATGGCAGCCAAAAGGCGGTTAATCAATTCTCCATAAAAAGCAGAAAGTTTTTCCTGCTCTTTAATAAAAGCACAGAGCAAAATGGTATTGGTTTTACCTCTTACTAAGCTTCGAGCTACAATATTGGGGCGATATCCCAATTTTTGTGCTGCTTCTTCCACTTTTTTTCGGGTTTCTTCTGAAACTTTACCTTTTCCATTTAGAACTATTGATACTGTGGCCGGGGATACACCAGCTAACCTTGCTACATCTTTAATAGTTACAGACACGTTTTTCTCCTTAGCTAAATCGTTTTAATAAACTAACATTAGTATAGATTATATTTAAATTAGTTGTCAATGGTAAGCAGAAAAAAAGTCGCGAGTTAAAACGATTAGAAACCATCTCTTTTGCTATATAGCAAGTCTCATTCTTCAAGCTACATGGTAATCTCCCAAGGTATTATGGTTTTTGTATATTCCTTGGTATAGCAGTCTCTCTTTTTTATTCTTTATTTATAATTTATAAGCAGAAAAAACGAGGTCACTCTCTCAACTGTTCTTTCATTTGTCCATTACTGAATCAAACTATGAGGAGGCTCTGCCTTCTCATAACCCCGACTATAGGTGGTAAACTCCCTATGACCCCCTTTCTTCTTTTGTTTGTTACCCCTGAATGTCTCTATCACTCTCTTACCCATCATTCCTGAATGTCTCTATCACCCCCTTACCCGTCATTCCTGAATGTCTCTATCAGGAATCCAGAGTATTTAAAGGCAAGGATACTTAGATTCCCGACTAAATTTCGGGGATAATGGCGGGAGCCGGGAGCTATAAGAGGAGAACCCCTTCTTTCGTTTTGAAAAGCAAGTTACATCATTGCTAAAAACCCGGATAACCACTTCAGGAGAGACGAGTAAACGAGGCTCGTGATGATATCCCGGGGCAAAATTGCCCGTAATAATTCTGGGGAAAAATGAGTAAAGTACAGGAGAAAAGAATATTGCCGCAGTTTTTGTGGTTAACTATAATCTTGCGTTACAGAATATTCCGCCTCCCGGAGCTGACAATGCGTCTGTTTTACGAGATTATTGGTGAATTATGAAGTTATCAGAGAAGAACTTAAAAGGCTGAAAGTAGCAAGAAAATAGGAAAAAAATAGGAAAAAAATAGTTATGGATAAACTACTGCTAGTTCTCTTGACATTCTTCTCGCCTTTCGGTATATTTATTGAGGCACGGGCGAGAAGGTCGCCGGTGTAGCTCAGCTGGGAGAGCAGCTGACTTGTAATCAGCAGGTCGTCCGTTCGAGTCGGATCACCGGCTCCATTTGTGGGGAGGTACCTAAGTGGTTAAAAGGGGCGGACTGTAGATCCGTTGGCTGAACGCCTTCGTAGGTTCGAATCCTACCCTCCCCACCATAACATAGAAGAAGTAGCTAGCCTGCGTAGCTCAGTGGTAGAGCGCGCCCTTGGTAAGGGCGAGGTCACCGGTTCAATCCCGGTCGTAGGCTCCATTTTTCATTCGGGAAAGAGATAAATAAGGAGGATAGATGGATTATGGCAAAGCAAAAGTTTGAAAGAAAGAAACCTCACGTTAATGTAGGAACTATTGGACACGTAGACCATGGAAAAACTACTCTTACTGCAGCTATGACTCAGACTTTATCCAAAATGGGATTA
>NZ_JAAYFP010000190.1:0-4840 GCF_012728195.1 Candidatus Sordicultor fermentans | reverse complement strand
TTATAAAGGGGTTCTCCCCTTTATAGTTCGGGGTTATAAGGGGGCTTGCCCCCTCATTGTCTCTTTGTCATTTCCGAAATATTTTGTCGGGAATCCCCCCCGCCGTCATGCCCGAAATCTTCAATCGGGAATCCAAAAGCTTTTACTGAGGGAGCTTTCCCCTCAGTAAATCTTTATTTTTTATCTTTTGTTTTTGCTTTTCTCGGGGTTTATAAGGGGGTTTACCCTCTTATAGTCTTCCCCCTCATAGGTGGCTTTTATTTCTTTCCTGGCTTATGGTATTCTTTGCTCCGGAAAATCCTCTCTCCACACTTCCCACATACCAAATCCCGAGGAGTTTTTACTCCCCAAGCCAGCATCATAGCTCACCTTGATAAGCTCAGGGTTTCCGGTTATCTCGTATTGTCCCATCCACCCGTGGATGACAGTTTGTTTATAAACAATGATTTTCTCATGATTTTTATTCACCCGGAGAGGGACAATATCAAACTGAAGATTATCATCGAGGGGTGAGTCATTAACTAAGAGGTATTTTTTTATCAGATTATCTCGAATCTTTTCTCCAAATTCTTTTTCCTGGGGGTTGTAGTAATATGTCTTTTTCTTTCCTTCCTGGGTATATAGTGTGCTATAGGTTACGACAGGCGAGAGCATTTCAACCTGCACTCTCTTGGTAAACTTTTTCTCCATCATGACTTCGACGCTTTCCGTCCAGACTTTATTATTTCCTAAACTCAGTTCCCTCCTTTTCACTAAAAAGTGAGATAGGCTTTCTAAAATATCAACCTTGGGAGAGGCAATAAGGAGAGAAACAGGAGGATAGAAAGTGAATCCTTCTTGAGGGTTATAGTTCATTTTTCCCAGAAGTCGGGAAAAAGTGAAGAGCTTAAAGGTTCTTGAGCCCAGCTTGTATCCCTCACTGTGAAGCATATTGGAGAGAGCCCGATCCAGATTTGAATATATGAAGCCCTGAATGATGTGGTTGTGATGAGTGGGAAGACATATTTTACGGTCGGACTGAAAGGTAACTTTTATTCTCAACAATACCCCCCTCTTTTTATAATCAGGAAGTGTAACCTATTCTATCAAATACCACCCCTGAGAGGAAGCCCCCTCAGGTGGTACTTCTTCTTGAGAGTTGCAAGAGAGCTAAATTGCGGGGTTTTTGTACCTTTTTCCTGAGGATAATCCACCTCAGCCTGCTATTGCAAGCCCCGTCACATCGTACGCTGGAGGAAAAACACTTCAACGTTGAGGGAGAAAAAGGCCGGCAAATATTCAGGGAAATTGTGTAACGGGTTATATAAAGCTATGTTCAGAGGCCAGAAAAAATTTTCCTTGTATTATTTACTATATATTGGTAAAATATTCAAAAATAGTTTAGGAGGAAGAAATGCAGGAGCTTCCTTTAAAGTGCAAAAATTGTAAGGCGTTGATTACCTTGGAGGACGTAACAGAAATTGGAATTTATAAAATTCCTGCTTACCGGGGCAGTGGATACATAAGATATATATGTCCCAATTGCAAAGATTTCTGCGAAGTTAATTTTAACTTAGAGAAACTGGAGGATGTAGCACGGATTACCACTAAAAAGAAGAAAAAGGCCAAACCCAAAGGCCAAATAACCATTGACGAAATAATCCAGTTTCACAAAGAGCTGGAAAATTTAAAAAATGCTGATTTTTTAAAGGATTCCTGAAAAGGTTGATTGGTAATGGTGAGTACCAAAGAAGAAGAAAAGAAATATTTTCAAGAGTTATTGAATCCTGAATTAGGGGCACTGTTTCGTACTGCTCTGCGTATGACTCGTAACCGAGAAGACGCTGAAGATTTAGTTCAAGAAACAGTGACCAAAGCTTTTGCTGCCTTTGATCGGTTTGAAAAGGGGACTAATTTTCGAGCCTGGATATTCCGAATCTTAACCAACACTTTTATAAATAACTATTACCGGGTAAGAGACAGGCAAAAGCTTCCTTCCTTAGATGAGATGGAAGAAGAATCTTTTTTCCAACCTATAGCTGAGGGAATAACCCCAGAGGAAGCTTTGTTAAATACTTTAACCAAGGAGGATATTCTTAAAGCTATAGAGGATCTACCTGTAGAGTTTAGAGCTGTGGTGGTCTTGGTCCTGGTGGAGGGCTTCTCCTATAAAGAAGCAGCAGAAATACTGGATATACCTATAGGGACAGTTATGTCTCGTCTGTGGCGAGGTAGAAGATTGCTGCAAAAGTCGCTATGGGAATACTCTTCCACCCGGAGAAATGATTCAGAAAGGAAGAACCAGGAAGGATGGACTGCAAAGAAGTCTTAGGTAAGATATATCTGTATTTAGACAATGAAATATTAACCGAAAGCGAAAGGCGGCAAATCGAAGAACATCTGAAGTGGTGCTTTAAATGCTGCCAGATGTACGAGTTAGAGAGAAATCTGGAGAACTTAATCAGAATAAATGGGCGTAATGATGAAGTTCCTGCCAGTCTGTTTTTCAGAATAGAAAACGTCATCGCTCAATTTTAGTCGAGGAATAAAAATTGTTTCCCTCTCACCCCATAGCCATCGAAAGATGGGCCAAGTCTCTGGTGGAAAGCTACCGGAAGACAGAAAAAATAACTAATATAGAGAACAAGCATTTTCCCTCTCGAGATAAAGTGATAGAGATTTCTGAGGAATTGAGGGAATTGCTCTTTCCCGGTTATTTAGGAAGAACCAATCTATCCTGGCTCAACGCTGAATATTTTGTGGGGGGCAAATTAGACTATATCTTTGGCGAGTTGAGCCGAGAAATCGCTTTTTCTCTGGGCGATAAATCACCGGAGGGGGAAGAAAGAGCCTATCGTGAAACGGAAGTATTTTTCGGTAAGCTACCTGCGGTGCGCGAGATGTTAGAAGACGACGTTCAAGCTGCCTTTGACGGTGACCCGGCGGCCAAAAGTCTGGATGAGGTAATATTCAGTTACCCCTGTCTTGTGGCTATCTCGATCTATCGCCTGGCTCACGAGCTTTTTATTCAGGGAATTCCTCTTATACCTCGAATGATGACCGAATATGCTCACTCAGCGACTGGTATAGATATTCACCCCGGGGCCAAAATCGGTCGAAGCTTTTTCATTGACCACGGAACAGGAGTGGTGATTGGAGAAACCTGTGAAATTGGCAATAATGTTAAAATTTACCAGGGGGTGACACTGGGGGCTCTATCTTTCCCCAAAGATGAACGAGGTAAAATTATTCGAGGGATTAAGCGTCATCCTACCATTGAAGATAACGTAACTATCTATGCTGGAGCTACCATCCTGGGAGGCCAAACTATAATCGGGAAGGGCAGTGTAGTAGGGGGTAATGTCTGGCTTACTCACTCTATTCCTCCTTATACCAAGGTAGCCATTGAGGAACCTCGTCTCAAAATATCAGAAAACCAAAAACTATGAGTGCTCGTCGCCACCTTATTTTTCTTCTCATCTGGCTGGGTGGGGTTATATTATATCTTTTCTTTCCCTTTCCTATTTTAAAAATAGTGGTTCTGTATATCTGGCCTATTTTCTGGTTTTCCCTTTCCTTTTTTTACGCTGTTTCTGCCTTTTCTTTTTCTCGCCAGAAAGGAATTTCTTTCTTCCGTTCTTTATTGTACGGAATAGAAGCCTTCTTCCACTATCCTAAATTCCAGTGGGTGAGAAAACCACAGCTACCTCTTACCGATGAGGAAAAAATCCAACTTCTTAAAGAATCACCAAAAATTACCAGGGTTACCTGGCCTTCTTCTTTTTTATGTCCTTTTTGTCGGATAGAAATCCCTGAAACTTTGAAAACTATCCCCAACGAGGGGATAGCAGTAAAGAGTCGTCCTCTTTACTGCCCTAAGTGCCACACTCGTCTTGATGTCTGTCGATATTGTATCTTTTTTGAACCTGCCGCCAGCTCGTTTCTTGGTGGGGGAGTGGATATAAGCACCGGGAAGTGCACAGTAATAAAGAAAAACCAACCCATAGAAGAGATATGCGAGCCTTCTGTCGCTAAACGCTTGCGAGAAATGGGATGGAACACTTTATATGCTGGTGTTAAAATCCCTGATTCTTTTACTCCTCCTGATAGCTGCCGTCAGTTTCAGTTTGATGAGCACAAGACTTCCCTCGACCATTTGCCCGATATGGGAAGGGTAAGGTATTTACTCCTCAAGCTGGAGGAAACTTATTCCCAGAATTCTTCTCCTTCTTCCTCCTCTTTTAAGAAGTTAATCGAGTCAGCAAAGTCAAAACCCAATAATGAACTAAGTTCGTCATTAATCAACTCCAATAGAGATATCAATTGATCCTGGGCTTTAAGATAATCCACAAACAGAGGTTCAGAAAGCAATTGTTTGCTAATTTCTTCTAATTCTTCTAAATATTCATCGGGTATATCTTCTTCACTATCGGCCAATTTGTCCAGCATGTCTTGTTTTTCCTCTAACTGTTGATAAAGAGAAAGAAAGTTAGGGTCGTTAGCTAAAAGAGCTCTTTTTTCCTGGAAATTCTGGTAAGCGGCAGAAGATATAATTTGTTGAGCTAATTGGTCAATAGCCTCCTTCATGCTTTTGGTCAGTTTTGCCACGGGTGCACCTCCTTCATAATTTTATCTATTGTAACAGAAAAGATTAAACTTGGTTATACCATATAGGATTTTTCTAAACTTTCTTTTTAAAAATTCAAATTATCCCTTTCGTGTCCTCTTTCTTTCGAGGGACAAACCCCCTCTTTTCCCCTTTTGATTAAGAACCATAAGAGGCCGCTGCCCCTGAATGCCTCTACGAGGGGTCCAAAAGTATTTAAAAACTAAAAAAAGCATCCACCAGTGGATTCCCACC
>NZ_JAAYFP010000189.1:0-16781 GCF_012728195.1 Candidatus Sordicultor fermentans | reverse complement strand
GAATATTCCTCCCTTTTTATATAATCAATAAAATCCTACCCTTGACCTTATGAAATCTATTTTTTCAATCCCTCTTATGTCCTTGCAAAAGCTTCTTTTCCTGTCTTTGAGAGAAGCTCTTTTTTAGTTGTTACAAAAAGCGTAGCCACGCGGTAATCTCTCCTTTGACAAGTCTGAATAAATTTTAAAAGATAGATTACCACTCAAACAAGCAGATTGACTTACAATAAACCCCCGAAATTGCCGCGGGGAGGAATACACAATCCTTACAATTACACTATAAAAACACGAGAAGCGATTAGAAATAATCGCACTCTTTCCTCTCTCATTTATTGCACTTTATTCTAATAGCCACTCCTCGGATAATTTAGGAACGTCAGCCATTAGCTGCTTCGTATATGGATGATCAGGTTCAGATATTATTTTATCAGCCTCTCCTTCTTCTACAATTTTTCCTTCATGCATAATCAATAATCTTTCGCTCACATAGTACGCCAGACCTAAATCATGGGTAACAAACATTATTGTCGTACCTTCCGTATCTCTTAAGTCCAACAATAGCTCCAGTATCCCTGACCTCAAGTTAGCGTCTATCATAGAAGTGGGTTCATCAGCTATCAAAAGCTCGGGCTTTATGAGATGAGCTCTGGCTATCATTACTCTCTGTCTTTGTCCTCCACTGAGTTCAAAAGGAAATTTATCTGCTACTTCATCCGGTCTAAAATTCACTGCTTCTAAAGATTCACACACCATTCTCCATTTCTCTTCTTTAGTAAATTTATTGTCAAACAGTTTGAAAGCGTCTAACAATACTTTTTTAACTGGCGAAAATATATTAAAAGAAGCATAAGGATCTTGAAATATAGCCTGCACTTTCCTCCAGTAGGCCTTTTTCTCTTTTCCTTCAATATTGGTAACATCTTGACCCTCGAATATTATTTTCCCTGCAGTCGGTTTTAAAAGTCTGAGAAGCATCCTGGCAAGAGTGGTCTTTCCGCTTCCACTTTGTCCCACTAAAGAAATAACTTCCTTCTTTTTTATGGAAATGCTAACGTCGTCTACTGCTTTTATAGCTTTTTTGCCACTCCCAAAAACTTTTGTTAAATTTTCCGTTTTTATTATTTCATCATTGCTGGACATGAGGTACCACTTCCTCTTTTGCCTTGATATGGTCCACCCTTATACATCTCACTTTTCTACTATCAAACTCCACCATGCCTATGGTTCTTTTTCTACAATCTTCTATTGCTAAATAACATCTATCAGCGAATCTACACCCCTTTATCGGTTTTCTCAAATCAGGAGGAGATCCTGGCAAGCTAGGAAGCTTTTTACCTTTTATTCCTACCTCCGGTACCAATATAGATTGCATTAAAGCCTGAGAATAAGGATGAATAGGATTAAATATTATACCTTCAGTTTCCCCTATTTCAACAAACTCTCCAGCATACATTACTGCTATTCTGTCACATACGTGCCTCAATATAGGCAATTCGTGAGTTATAAATATCACACTTTTAACTATCCCTTCATCAAAAAGCTCTTTTATCAATTTTATTACAATCTTTTGGGAGGTTACATCCAGAGCAGAAGTGGGCTCATCCGCCACTACCACTTTAGGATTCATAAGCGTGGACACCGCTATCACTACTCTCTGCTTCATGCCTCCGCTTAGCTCCAGAGGATAGAGGTCTATCACCCAGGGAGGCAGAGAAAGCGATTCAAACCTTTCCGTAGTTAAATCTAAAACTTTATTTTTGCTCATACGAGGATCGTGCTCTTTTAAAAGGTCTATAACAAAGTTTTTAATTTTTAAAGTGGGATTCAGTGCATTCATGGCGCTCTGAGGTATATAGGAATATTTTCTCCCCAGTATTTTTTTTCTCAACTCTTCTTCTTTTTTGCCTATTATGTTCTCGCCATCCAGAAACACCGAACCACTTTCATAAGTCAGGGGAGGTAAAAAAAGACCGGACATAGCCATAGCCAGTGTTGATTTGCCGCAACCCGATTCACCCGCTATGCCTAATATCTCCCCTTCCATCAAGTTAAACGAAATATTATCAACTGCTCTGATGCGCTCTCCTGACCTTGTTTTATAATATGCTCTGAGGCCATCTACTTTTAGCATTATTTTCCTGGATTCTTCCACTTTTAGCTCCTCAATCGGGGATTAAAAATTTCGTCCATCCCGGTATTCATAAAATACAGAGAGAAAGTTATTAAAGCTATGGTTATAGCCGGGGGTACAAAAGCCCACCACGCCCCAGATCTAACTGACTCAAATAAAAGAGCCCAGGATAACATAGTACCAAGCGAAACCACATTACTGGGGCCAAGCCCCAGCATACTTATACCTGCTTCATTAAGAATTCCGCTTGCCACCTGGAGAACAAAAGCCATAAATATGTAAGACAAAATATAGGGCATGATCTCCCTTATTATTATTTCTACAACGCTCGCCCCATTGAGTCTTGCTATATCGACATGCTCTCTACCCCTTAAGCTCATAGACTGGGCTCTTACTGCCCGGGCCGTCCAGGGCCAGGAAGTAATCCCCAATACCAGCCCCATCACAGCAAGGGACCGACTGCGAAGACTCACAGTTATCAGTATCAAAATGACAAATGGTGGTATAACTAGAAAAATGTTGGTAATAGAGTTCAAAATGTTATCTACAGTGCCTCCCTTATACCCGGCAAAAAGACCAATGGTTACTCCTATAGCTGTAGCTATCACCCCTGCAAACAAACCTATTATCAGAGAGGTCTTCATTCCGTGTATCAGCTCCACAAATACATCTCTTCCAAAATTGTCTGTTCCCAGGATATATCTTGAAGAGGGGGCTTCATACATGAGTCCTACCATCTCAAAGGGGTTTTTATCGACCACTGCAGGATATATAAACGCAGTTAAAAACAAAAAAACAAAAATACCCAATCCTGCTATAAACTTTGGAGATTTAAAGAGTAGTTTCAGAGTTTCCATATCAGCTTCCCTCAACCTGCGCAGCTTTAATCCGAGGGTCTATCAGGCCATAGACTATATCTATTATGAAATTCGCCGCCAATACCGTTAAAGCTATTATCAAAGTCGAGCCCTGAATCAGAGGATAATCAAGTCGTCTTATTCCATTGAATAGCGTTGATCCTATTCCTGGATATCCAAACACAATCTCGGTTATCAACGACCCTCCCACCATGGTTCCTAAACTGATAGCAAGACCGGTTATCTGGGGTAACATTGCATTTCTGAACACGTAACTTTGAATTTTCCTATCCCCCATACCTAGCATCTTACAATATGTAACATAATCGGTATTTAGCTCATATATGGCCATCTCTCTCATTCCTATAGCCTGCCCACCGATTGTCACCAGCACTATAGATATGAAAGGCAAAAAATAGTGGTGCAATACGTCTACTATAAATGGCCAGGACCAGGAAGGAAGTAGAGTTCTACTATATCCCCCGCCTATAGGGAACCAGCGCAGGTACACACCAAAAACGTACAATAAAATAATTGCCAGACAGTAATAGGGCACAGAATTGATAAATAATGCAACAGGAAATAAAATCCTGTCAAAATTTCCTTTTCTATAGGCAGCAAAAGCTCCTAATAAGTTTCCTACTATCCATCCTACAATTATGGCCGGAAATTGTAAAAAAAGCGTCCAAGGAAGAGCATCAGCCATTATCTTATTGACCGAGAGAGGATAAAGACTGAAGGAGGTCCCCAGATTACCTTTGAACACATTTCCAACATAGGTAAAGAATTGAACAAAAAACGGTTTATCCAGTCCAAACTCTTGTATGAAAGACTGATAAACTCTCTCTTGTGCTTCGCTGGTCACGGCTCCAGACATCATCTGGGAAACTAACACTGATATGGGGTCTCCCGGAACGAGCCGGGGAAGAAGAAAGTTTAAAAACAGAGCAAGAAAAAAAGCCAGAAGATACCAAGAAAACTTCTGCAAAATGTACCTGGTAAATTTCCTCATCGGGCTACCTCGGATTAAGTATTGTATTTTTAAAGCCCGTGGAGAAATAACCTCCACGGGCTTTAAAAATAAGGTTATTTCGCGGGCTCAATATGCCACAGTATCTTTATACCTGCTCCAACACCAGGCATACCTGGAGCATAGGGATTATCATCGTTGGGGAATCCCTTCCAGTAGGTCTCATTGTATTCATAGAATACCCAGGGTCTGTACATTAATGGTATTACAGGAACATCTTTACGATATATACTATCCAGTTCATCATACAATTTCTTCAATTCTGCCTCATCCGTAACTGTGGGTATTAAATCAATAAGCTCATCTACTCGTTCATTTTTATATCTTCCAAAGTTCCTGTAGGCAATTTTGCCGTATTCTGGTACTCCCTTGGAGTGAAGCACTATCTGGAAATTCAACCAGGGCTGAGCAGGACTGGGCTCAGAAGGTGTCCACATGGTCATGTCAAAATTACCGGTTTCTCTGTTATCGTAGGCGACAGGTGCATCAGGGAAGGAAGTTTCTATGTCTATACCTATAGCTTTAGCTGATTGAGCAACTATCTCTAAAGCAGCATTCCAGTCTGTCCATCCATACGGACATTCAACTTTGAAGGGGCCTAACCTCGTTCCATCGGGAAGCACATATATTCCGTCACTTCCCTTTTTAGCTCCCAGTTCCCCTTCCAGAATTTCCACTGCCTTTTCCGGATTGTATTCCCAGCCTTCTTGTTTCACCAATTCTTTATTAAAGTATTTTGCCTGTGCACCATAAGGCACTATTAGACTTGCTTCAACTTTGGGAGAATAATTAGACATAGCCAGCTCAGAAATCTTTGCATAATCAATGCAGTAAGCAATAGCTCTTCTGAGTTCAGGATTGTCTAAGGGAGGTTTATTTACGTTGAACCACAGAGAAGGCATAGTTGCTGGAATATGGTAAGGAACTTCTTTATACCAAGTTCCAATGGGCAATCCTTTGTTTTCCCAGCACTCCCAGATTCGAGGCATAAACTGCTGAGAAAGATCTACTTCTCCATTTTCAAAAGCCAAGTTTCCTTCGTCATTACTCTTAAAAATAGGGTGAACGACATATTTTGGTCTGGGCAGTTCGCCATCGTAGAGAACCACTCCCCAGTAGTCATCAACTCTTTCCAGAATTATAGTTTCTGGACTTTCATAATAAACCCGATAAGGTCCTGAGCCTATGGGGTCTTTGTTGTCGAATTTCCTAATTTCTGCTATGTCATTGCCAGCATCTTCTTCCACTTTTGCCCAGATATGTTCAGGAACTATGTATGCAGCACCCAAACCATCTTCCACCATTAATTTATTGGGGTTATCAGCTTTCATTTTGAAAATAACAGTCTGGTCATCTTCTTTGTAAACATCTTCCAACCAATCCCAGACAGAAGAATAACCTATTGGATATTTCTGACCAAGCTTATAGGAATAAACTACATCGTCAGCGGTGACTTTTTCTCCATCATGAAAATAAGCATTGGGGTTCAACTTTACTTCCAGAGTCAAATCATCTCGCCACTGGAACGATTCTCCCAGTATGGGAACAAAATCACCGGTTAAGAGACCATCATAGGTAAACAAGGGCTCGTAAATCCAGATATGTTGCCGGGGGTTAGAAACAAAAGTCATGGGACTCCCGGTAAAAGGATTATCGGTGGTAGGAGGACCCCACTGAAATCCTGCAACATAGAGAGCTTCTTCTCGAGGAATTTGCACCTGTTGACCAAAAGCTACCCCCCCTAAAACCAAAACCAACACCAAGAAACACGCTAAAACTGCCTTTTTCATATTTATCACCCCTCTTTCATATTAGTCATAGAGTGTACTCTATGACTAATATGAATTATAGCATAAGTAATTATCAATTAGGAATAAATACCATGAGGATTACACGATTAATTTTCTATCTTGCACTTTAACATATCCCGAAGACGCTCTTTTCAACCGGTCCATAATTGCTCTTCCCAGTCCTTTTTCCTTTACGGTTAGGCTGATTATGGCCCGAAAAGGACCTTCTTCCAACTCTCGCAAAACACTGAAGAGATTACTGGCTACCTCTCTTATATCCCCTTTCTCACTCAAAACCTTTATCTCTTCTCGGGAATCAGCAATCGGAAAAGGAGAAACAATAGCTATTCCCGAAAGATCACACAAGAGGAGATCCTCTATCTTCCCTTCAAAAAGGTAAAGAGGAATCCGGGGAGCATAATGCTTCTTTAAAGTACCAGGAGAAAGAACTTTAGGGGAAGAAGGCGGTGTCTCGATTTTTCCTACCCACTTTTCGATTTCTTCAATACTCAACCCTCCTGGCCGAAGGAGAAAGACCTTTCCCTCCTCTATCATGATTATTGTAGATTCCACCCCAATCTCTGTTTTTCCTCCATCCAGAATCAAATCCACTCCTTCTCCTAAGTCAAGAGCCACTTCCTCTGCTTGAGTAGGACTCAGATGTCCAAAACGATTGGCACTGGGAGCAGCCACAGGGACATCTGCCCAATCTATCAACTTTAAAGCTACAGGATGAGCTGGCATGCGGACAGCCACAGTAGAAAGACCGGCAGTAACGATATCAGGAACTTCCTCTTTTTTGGGCAAAACCAGAGTTAAAGGACCAGGCCAGAACTTTTCCATCAACATCTCCGCAAGAGGAGGAATTTCCCTAAAGAGACGGGAAACCATCCCATGGCGAGAAATATGCACAATAAGAGGATCGAAACGAGGTCTTCCTTTAACTTCGAAAATACGAGCCACCGCCTCAGGTAAAAACACATTAGCCCCCAGTCCATAGACGGTTTCAGTGGGGAAAGCTACTAACCCTCCCTCCTTTAAAATTTTTGCTCCTTTTTTAATGTTTTCATCTGTAGCCGGAAGAATTCGCTCCATTTTTCTCCTTTTCTCCTGATATTGCTCTCTTTTTAGTTCTATTATAGAATAGCAAGCAAAACCGAGGAAGGAGTCAGCTATGACCGGGCAATCAATTATATTAGGTTTAATTCAGGGATTAACCGAGTTTTTTCCCATTTCCTCTTCTGCTCATCTTATTCTTCTTCGCCCGATATTTAATCTGGGAGAACAAAGCCTGTGGTTTGATGTGCTGCTCCATGGAGGAACCTGGCTTGCAGTATTAATTTACCTTATACCTTATTATTCCCGGGCTTTTCGTCAGCCCCGCATTATTTTGAATATCCTCCTGGCCACTATCCCTGCAGGATTACTGGGATATTTATTTGAAGATATAATAGAAAATTCCTTGAGAAACAGCTTTTTAGAGATATGTTTATTATTAGTTATTTTAGGTGTGATATTTTTAGTGGTAAAAGAAAGAGGTAATAAAACTTTAGAGAATATGACTGGAAAGGAAGCTCTCTTAATCGGGGTAGCTCAAGCTCTTGCTCTTTTCCCGGGGGTTTCCCGCTCAGGTATTACCCTTCTGGCTGGATTTCTCTGCGGGCTACAAAAAAAAGAAGCGGTGCTTTTTTCCTTCTTTTTATCAGCTACCACCATTGGAGGAGCATTTATCTTAGGAATTAGAAATTTGAGTGTTTCGGGAAACTTCCTCTCACCGGAGCTGGTGAGTGGATTCCTGGCTTCCTTTGGTAGCGGATTGCTGGCTTGCTTTCTCCTGCTGAGGATTGTGAAAGAAAAAGGGCTAAAACCTTTTGGTTACTATCGCATCATTTTTGGGGGGACAATGTTCATCTGGTTTTTATTTCATTAAAACATAACATCTTCGAGAAGAGAGCGGATTTTCTCTCTCAAAATATTTTCCACTTTGTTAAATAATTGTTCAGAATAAAAGGCAACCGGCAACCATATTTTTATTCTTCCGTCCTCTAAAATGATATGGATACTTTCAGGAATTTCAGTTTCCCTCCTCACCATTTCCTCTAAAAACTTATTAAGACTCCTAAAGGGTATAAAACAGAGCTGATAAGGGCTATTTAGTTCATACTCCCAGTAAAAGTAAACAGTCTCTTCATATCGGTAAGGTACCGGCTCTAAAATTAACTTAATCATTTATCGAATCACCTCTGAGATAAAATAAATACCAAAGAAAAGCATAAACCCTCCGCAAATCCCCACTAACCACTGATAAAAACGGGGAGAGAGGAAGTTTTTACCTCGATGCAAAGTAAAAGAAACCGCGCTATACCAGACAAAGTCAGAGAGAATATGGCCAAGAAAGAAAAACACCACTCCCCAAAAGGGAAAAGAAGTAGCAGAAAGAAGAAGAGCCAACCCTACAGTAGCCCACCACATTATCCAGTAAGGATTAGAAAGACTGACCAGTAAACCTTTAAAAGCCAGGCCACCTTCTGAGTTTGAGCTATTCTCTACAGAGAAAGTTTCTGAATTACGCACCATCCTCAACATATCTATTCCCAGATACAATAAAACTACCCCTCCTCCTATTCCTATAACCTGGTGAACTAAAGGTATGTCCAGCGCTTTCCCCAGACCAAGCATTAAAACTATAACCAAGCCCAGTTCTAAAATTCCATGACCCAAAACTACCAGAGGTCCAGCTTTATAGCCCACCTGGTAAGTCCCGGAAAGAACCAGAGCCAAAAGCGGACCGGGCATCAATGCTCCTGAAAAACCAATCAGGAAAGCACTGCCAAAGATAGATAATAATTCCCAGCTTTCGTTCATTTCCTTTTTTTTATTTATTATATAACAATCAGCGAGATATTTACTGGAAAAAACTTAAAAATAAAATCTACCGAGTGAGAAAAAACCCCTCAACAAAAAACTTCTGGATTCCCGATTGAAGATTTCGGTAATGACGTAAGAAGATGAACGTCTCGCTAAATTTCAGGCATAATAGACCTTTCCTTTTCTCACCTTGAAATCCTCTTTTTTATTCGCCTCCTGCACTTTCTCCACTGACTCTTTTCTTTCTCCCTTCCGCAAGAGATGAGAAAAGGAGAAGCCCGCAAGGGGTGGGAGAAAGAAAAAAATCCCACGAGGATCGCAAAAACAGCCTACGGCGCCAAAAGCAAAAGAGCAAAAAATTGAAACCAAAAACTAAAACAATTACACTGGATAATACGCCAGAATCATGATTACAAAATGGAGAGTGAATTGCCTTAAAAAAGTGGCCTGACTCCCTTTTACAAAAATTTAGAGCACTTATCCACTTACTGCAAAACAAAATATAGGATATAATCGTCTGTACTGAGGTATTTCCCTTAGCTATTCATAGAGGAACTTATTTACCTGGTACCAATATATAAAACGATGAGAAAACATATGCAGACAGAAATGAAAAAGTTATTATCATATCTGAAGCCATACTGGAAAGCAGCGCTGTTAGCTCCAATTCTAATGCTGATAGAAGTGATATGCGATTTATCTCAACCCACTTTATTAGCCAGCATAGTGGATAACGGTGTAGCTAAAAGTAATTTACCTTACATATTAAATACTGGTGTCCTTATGCTGGGCATAGCCTTAATAGGAATGGCCGGCGGAATGGGATGTTCGGTAGCTTCCAGTATAGCCAGTCAGAATTTTGGAGCCAGTCTACGCTCTGCGGTGTTCAAAAAGATTCAACTTCTTTCGCCTCTTAACATAGATAGATTTAAGACCTCATCGCTCGTGACCCGCCTCACCAATGATATAACTCAACTTCAAACGGTAGTTCTGATGTCGTTGAGGATTATGGTACGTGCACCACTACTTTTTATAGGTGGTATAATAATGGCTGTATCATTAAATGCCCGATTAGCGCTTATCCTCACGGTATCTATACCCCTACTGGCTGCGGTTATCTATTACCGAATGAAAAAAAGCACACCGCTTTTTTCTTACATGCAAGAGAAGCTGGATAGAGTCAATGCTGTTATCAGAGAAAATCTTTCCGGCATCCGACTGATTAAAGCCTTTGTGAGAGCCGACCACGAAAAAAAACGGTTTGCCACTGCTAACGATGAACTCATGTATGCCACTCTCCGGGCTTTTAACCTTGTTATAACTATGATGCCAATAGTGATGCTCATAATGAATTTTAGTATTGTGGCGGTGCTATGGTTCGGGGGATGGGATATAGACCGGGGCAATATGGAGGTAGGCGAGATAATAGCTTTTGTAAATTATATAACTCAAATACTCTTCTCACTCATGATGATTGGTAACATATTACTATTTGTTTCCCGTGCTTCGGCTTCAGCAGAAAGAGTGAACGAAGTGTTAGATACGGACATCGATATTAAAAACGCCGATAATCCGGATTTCACACCTCTATCTTCAGGAGAGGTAGCTTTTGAAAATGTGTCTTTCGGGTATAGCGGAGATAAAAACCAGTTGGTGCTCAAAGAAATAAGCTTTCATGCCCCATCGGGTAAAACCATCGCTATCCTTGGCTCCACCGGTTCAGGTAAATCCACACTGGTAAACCTCATACCCCGTTTTTACGATGTTACCAGTGGTCAGGTGACGGTAGATAAAAGAGACGTGCGTTCAATGGATTTAGCCACTTTGAGGTCTGGTATGGGTATAGTACCGCAGGATACCATACTATTTTCAGGTACTATAAAAGACAACATTCGCTGGGGTAAAGAAGATGCCACAGATGAGGAAATAATAGAAGCAGCCAGAGTAGCTCAGGCTCATGAATTCATAATGAGCTTCCCTGAAGGCTATGACACTCAGTTAGGTCAGCGAGGTGTCAACCTCTCAGGAGGACAGAAGCAAAGAATAGCCATTGCTCGAGCAATAATTAAAAAACCACCCATTCTCATACTTGACGATAGCACAAGCGCCGTTGACGTAGTCACTGAACAGCGGATACAAAAAGCGCTGAAGGAATTTATAAGAGGCTCCACTATTTTTATAATAGCTCAACGCATAAGCTCAGTGATGGATGCCGATAAAATATTAGTCTTAAATGAAGGTCGTATAGAGGCAGAAGGCACCCATGAGGAATTGCTAAAAAGCAGCCCCCTGTATCAGGACATATATAATTCACAACTGGGAGAAGGAGTTATGATAGATGCATAACCCGGGAGGAGGGCGTCACGATGCAGTTTATGTCGTAAAGCCCAGAGATGCGAAAAATACTTTAAAAAGACTATGGTGGTATTTATCAGAGCACAAAATAAGACTTTTTCTCGTGCTCTTTCTTGTAGCCATAACATCGGTGTTAACCCTTGTGGGGCCTTATCTCATAGGGAAAGCCATAGATAATTATATCATTCCCCGCGATTTCAATGGATTATTTCGTCTTTTAATACTTATGGCAGCTATATACGTCCTTATGTCCTTATTTACATGGTTACAGAGTCGCACTATGATTAATGTAGCCCAGCTCACTATACGTAACATGAGAAAAGATGCCTTTGATAAATTACAGATATTACCTGTAAGCTTTTTTGACGCCAGACCCCGGGGAGATATCATGAGCAGATTAACAAACGATATAGACCTTATAAACAATGCCCTGAGTTCCAGTTTAACCCAGATATTCTCCAGTATTATCACTCTGATAGGAACCGTAATATTAATGTTGTGGTTAAGCCCTCTCCTGACAGGAGTCAGCATGATAACAGTACCTATAATGTTGATCACCACCAACATTGTAACCAGGCACACCCGACGATATTTTTCAGAACAGCAAAGAGTTTTAGGTATGTTGAATGGCTTTGCCGAGGAAAATATATCGGGACAAAAAGTAGTTAAAGCATTTGTCCGGGAGGCTAAAGAAATAGAGCGTTTTGAGGTCACCAATCAAGAACTGAAAAACGTGGGCATTAAAGCTCAAATATATTCAGGCATAATGGGACCTTTAATGAACGTATTAAATAATATAGGATTTGCCATAGTAGCTCTGTCCGGGGGATGGCTGGCAGTTAAACAAATAATAACCATAGGCACCATAGCCGCCTTTATAAACTATACCAGACAATTTACCCGCCCCTTGAATGAATTAGCTAACCAGATTAATACCATCCAATCAGCCATAGCAAGTGCTGAAAGATTATTTGAAATAATGGATGAGCCACCTGAACCACCTGATCCTCCCGATGCCATAGAGCTCAAAAGCGTCAAAGGTGACGTAGAATTTCGGAATGTATCATTCTCTTATAAATCAGATGAAGCGGTACTCAAAAATATAAGCTTCCATGCTCATCCCGGACAAACCATAGCTCTGGTTGGCCCCACCGGAGCGGGGAAAACCAGTATAATCAATTTGCTCGCTCGCTTCTATGACCCCGATAGTGGGGACATATTCATAGATGGATATAATATCCAGAAAATTACGAGAAAAAGTCTTCGCTCATCTTTAGGAATAGTGTTACAAGATACCTACCTCTTTTCTGAATCAGTAAAGGATAATATTCGTTACGGCCGATTAGATGCCACCGATGAAGAGGTAAAAGCTGCCGCTCGATTGGCCAATGCTGAACAATTCATATTAAACTTGCCTCAGGGATATGACACTATTCTCTCCGAAGATGGTGGAGACCTGAGTCAGGGTCAGCGCCAACTGCTGGCTATTGCTCGAGCCATATTAGCCGACCCGGCTATATTGATACTGGACGAAGCCACGAGCTCAGTAGACACTCGCACTGAGCAACACATCCAGGAAGCCATTTACAAACTGATGAAAGGGCGCACCAGTTTTGTGATAGCTCACCGGCTCAGCACCATCCGCAAAGCCGATATGATATTAGTGATAGACGATGGAGAAATAATTGAGAGAGGCAACCATGTGCAACTATTAAAACAGAAAGGTTTCTACTATAACCTGTATATGAGCCAATTTGCCCATATTCTGCACAAAACAGAAGTTTATGAAACACCACAGCTGGAATTCCATAAAAGTTATGAAGACTAGCTGGTTTCAACGAAATTACAACTTATGGGAGAGAGAAAGAAAAAACTTTTCCGAAAGATCTATGACAATATTCCTACCCTTCCCTTAGAGAACCAGCTACTAATTTCTCTTGAGCTTAGAAAGCCTAACTAAAGACTTTTGCTGGATTACTTGTTCCATTTATAATAATGATACTACCTAAAACTGAACAAATAGAGCCTCAAAAGCTAATAACAGAGGGAAAAAGAAAAATACTCCTACAATGGGTTGACACTATCTATTATGCATAGCCTCCGGTAGTCTTTTAAGACAAAAATGGTATAATGCTTGTAAAGCATATTTATATTTAATTTAGCTTAATCGAAGGGAGGAGAATGGTTATGAAAAAGAGTAAATTAAACGTTTTTTTGTTAATGAGTATGGTTTTTTTTCTCGTTTTTGTTTCGGTGGTGCCAGCTCTGGCCAGCTTTCCGGAAAAAGAAATAACCTTAATCATCCAAGCTGCCCCGGGAGGAGTGTCAGATGCAGTAGGAAGAGCTATGGCGGCAGCAGCCGAAAAAATCTTGGGAGTCCCAATCATTCCTACCAATATCACTGGTGCAGCCGGAGCAATTGCTATGGGGAAACTCAAAGAAAGCCCACCAGATGGTTACACGATAGGTTATGTTCCGGTGGAGCTGGCTATGGTGAAAGCGTTGGGTTATGCTGATATTTCTCCTGACGATTTTGACCTCATCATGCGAGTCAATATTGTTCCTGCCGCTCTTACCGTTCGCTCCGATGCTCCTTACCAAACCTTTGAAGAGTTTGTAGAATATGCCAAAGAACATCCTGGAGAAGTTTTGGTAGGCACCTCTGGAACTGGCTCCATCTGGCACATTGCTGGATTAGCTTTGGAAGAAGCTATTGGTGCTACGTTTACTTATGTTCCTTTTGACGGGGCAGCCCCCAGCGTAGCCGCCTTAATGGGAGGCCACATCCACGCAGTTACCTGTAGCCCTGCCGAAGTGCTTTCCGGAGTCAATGCGGGAGATTTAAAAATTTTAGCCATTTTAGGAGAAAAAAGAAGCTCTCTCTTTCCCGACGTACCCACGGCGGAAGAGTTAGGATACAATGTTAATGTAATGGCCTGGGGTGGGTTCGCTCTACCTAAGGGAACTCCTAAAGAAATTTACGATACCATTGCCTCCGCTTTCTGGGAAGCTCTGGAAACCGAAACCTTTCAGAAAGTAATGGAAGAGAGAGGAATTGAGGTTTCTCCTCTGGATGGCCCGGCATTTAGAGAGTTTGCTATACAGCAGTTTGAAATGTATATGGAGTTAATTCCCCGCGCCTTAGGACAACAGCAATAAACCTTACAAGGAAAATATATGGCAGACATTCTATTTGGGGTCTTTACTGTAGTCCTTGGAATAGTGCTGTACTGGGGAGCCAACCGGCTCCCCACCGGAGTGTTGACTTTCGCTCTCAATCCTGGATTTTTTCCCAAGATAGTAGCGGCGGGGCTTATAATTTTAGGAGCCATCCTTGCTTACCAGGGATGGAAAAGTAAACCAACTTATGGTGAGGGAAAACTGAACAAAGAGTTAGGTCTTCGATTAGGAGCCCTTTTAGGATTGGTGTTCTTATACCTTATTTTATGGGGAAGGGGTTCTTTCTTACTGAATACTTTGGTTTTTCTCTTTTTTTCCCAACTAATAATGAAATATCGAGTGCTCCCTTCCCTGCTTTCTTCAACCATAATCACTTTTTTAACCTGGATTCTTTTTACCCAAGCTTTCAAGGTTCATCTTTTCTAAACAAGCTAAAATTAAAAATAACTAACATTAGGATGGGATCTACTATGCAAGATTTGCTAGTAGCTTTTCAACAAGTGCTACAGCCTGGAGTTCTACTTTACTTGATTTTAGGCACTACCTTAGGTTTGGTGGTAGGAACCCTACCTGGACTTACCGCCACTATGGCAGTAGCTATTCTGACTCCTCTTACTTTCTGGCTTCCTCCAGCAAGTGGTCTGGGAGTATTGATAGGAGTTTGGAATGCTGCTATTTTTTCTGGAGGTATATCAGCCATCCTTTTAAATATTCCCGGAACTCCCGCTTCTATCGCTTCCACTTTTGATGGTTACCCCATGGCTAAAAAAGGTCAAGCGGGGTTAGCTCTGGGAATTAACGTTTTATATTCATTCATCGGGGGAATTTTCGGGATTGTAGTTTTTTTGGTTGCTGCTTTCCCTCTGGCTCGATTTGCCCTCTCTTTCGGTCCTGCAGAATACTTTGCCTTAGGTCTTTTTGGCTTAAGTATGATGGTAGCAGTGTCCGGGACTTCAATGGTTAAAGGTCTTATCACTGGATTCATTGGCTTAGCTCTTTCCCTGGTGGGGCTTGACCCGATGTTAGCCACCCCTCGGTTTAACTTTGGCTCTACCGATTTAATTACTGGTTTATCTTTTATTCCTCTCATGATTGGAATCTTTGGCTTAGGGGAGGTTTTCTACCAGATGACCACTGCTCCTTATCAACCTCAAGAAGAATCTGGGAAGAAAAGGGAGACCCTAAGCAGTCTGGGAAGAATGTTGGTCAATGCTAAAGAATTTATTCAAACTCTCCCAGCTGCTATTATAGGAAGCGTCACTGGAGTTATAATCGGGGCTATCCCCGGGACTGGAGCAGATATTGCTTCTCTCCTGGGCTGGGAGTTTTCTCGTCGAGCCTCTAAACGAAAAGAGGAATATGGTAAAGGGTCTATCGAAGGTTTAGTCGCCACTTGTACTGCTAATAACGCCTGTTTGGGAGGAGCTCTTACCACTATGATGGCTCTTGGAATCCCTGGAGATGCAGTTACCGCGGTTTTGATCGGTTCTTTTATGATGTATGGAGTCCAACCTGGACCGGCTATGTTTAGAGATAGGTCTGATTTTGTGTTCACCGTAATTGGCTTGATGATATTGGCCAACTTATTTTTCTTGGCTACCGGCTTTATTTTCTCTCGGTTTGCCGGTGGTTTCATTCTCCTTCCTAAACCCATTATGTGGAGTACTATTCTAATCCTTTCTTTAGTGGGCTCTTTCTCTCTCAACAACCGGTTATTTGATGTCTGGGTAGCATTTTTAGGAGGTATATTAGGGTTTCTTTTCCGGCGATATCAATTTCCCATTGGACCAATAATCCTAGCTCTCATTTTAGGGCCAATGGTAGAGCGAAACTTCCGAACAGCCCTTATAATTTCTCACGGAAACCCGGCTATTTTCCTGACTCGACCCATATCTTTGATATTTATTATAGGAACAGTGCTTGCTCTTGCAAGTCCTTTATTTCTCTACAGAAAAAAGGAGAAAAAAGAGTAAATATAGTAGGGGGCAACGCCCCCTTATAACCCCCAGAAAAAAGAAAAGAACAAAGATTGGAAAATCTAAAAAACTAACTAAGTGTTTCTACCAACTCAGAATGTCCAAAAGCTACCGAGATTGTCTGTCTTTAAATTGCCATATATAATGTCCGAGTAATAATCTTTAAGGGAAAATTCTTTAAGGAAAATACTGAGGAAAGGAGAAGGACCTCAAGGATGGATAACTAACTTCCCCGAGGCCCCCCAAAGGTATGATTATTGTATCACACTATACCAAAGAATGGGATAACAATCACCACTTTTTCTAGTGACAGGGGAGGAAAACATTCACTGTCCTTACTGCCAAGGAGAACTAAAACCTTATGACCGGAGAAAGAGAGTTCTCTTAGACCACAATGGGAAACGCTGGGTTTTCTCTCTCAGAAGATTACGCTGCCAGAAGTGTAAGAGAATGCATATCGAGCTACCCGATATCTTTGTTCCCTACAAACGTTACAGTGCCGCAGTAATTGAATCAGTGATAGAAGAGAAAACAAGTGGTGCTCCCTATGAGGAGAGAACCAGACAGAAAATCTGCTCCTGGTACAGAAGAGTG
>NZ_JAAYFP010000188.1:0-1997 GCF_012728195.1 Candidatus Sordicultor fermentans | reverse complement strand
TTTCTGAATGGTTCTATAACCCTTCGCTCGTCACCCCCTGAATGTTTCTATCAGGGGTCCACAGTCTTTTAAACCAAAGAAAAAAGCAAAAACATGGATTCCCGATAAAAGATTTCGGGAATGACGGCGGGGGTGGCATTCCTGAATGGTTCTATCACCCTTCGTTCGTCACCCCGGCAATTTTTAAGCCGGGGTCCAGAAGTATAAAGGGGAGACCCCTTTATAATCCCCCAAAAAGAGAACAGCCTAAACTAAAAGAAAAAACAGAAAATGCAAAAGACTACTGAGGAAGGGAAAACAGAACTATGAGGGGGAAAAAGACCCCCTCATAACCCCCCGGAGAAACATAAAGATAAAAGCAAAAAATGCAAAGGACAAAGAACTAACCGAGGAAGAAAAAGCATCTTCCTCGTTAAAAGCCTTTGGATTCCCGATTGAAGATTTTGGGAATGACGGATGATGTTGGATTCCCTGAACGCCTCTATCATCCCGTTGTCCGTCATTCCTGAGTGTCTTTATCAGGAATCTAAATAATGGAAGGGGAAACCCTCTATGTATCTTTCCCCTCGCCCTTCCGAGGTTAGGGTGAGGGTGGTTTTTTCTTGTCATCGCGAGGGTTGTTTGCTCGTATCCCGTGGCGATCTCGCTTTTCTGAGCCTCAAAAAACTAAAAAAGCAAATTAGATAGAGTAAAAAACTTGGGATTGCCACGCCATACGGAACTACGAGGCTCGCAATGACCGCCCTCATCCGTCACCCCTGAATGGTTCTACGAGGAATCCAAACAATGGGAGGAGGCATCCCTATGATTACCAATAGAAGGACAAAAAGAAAAAACAAAAACGTGGATGTCTCGCTAAACTTCAGGCATGAGGGAAGAGGGAAACCCTTGACAGGAGAAGGTTAGAGTAATTTCTTCTCAAAATCTCTTTCCCTCCTTATGCGAACTCGCCCAGGTTGTAATATGACAAAGGACCTCTCCAGCTTAGAACCTTCCCGATTTATTAAGCTCAATATCGAAGTACAAAGCTCTTGTCTTGACCTCGCCGGAAACTTCAAGAGCACTACTCCTGCTTCCGATGCTCCCGAAAAATAAGCAAAACGCCCAAAGTCCTTATCCTCAGTTAAAAGAATTCTTTCTTCCTCTTTAGCTAACTCGATAACTTGTTGGTCCTCCACCCCGGGGCAAACTTCAGAGATTGCAAGTACATCAAAGCCCTTACTCCGCAAAGCCCGAACTACCGCAAAATCACAGCTCTCATCGGCTAGAAAGCGCATAATCTATAAAACAATCGTTTCTTCAAAAGCCAAGACCTCTGCTGCATAAGCCAGAGCTGCTTGGATATCGCGAGGAGAAAGATGCGGATAAGCGTCGAGCAACTCTTCTAATGTCACTCCCTCACTTAATTTCCGTAGAATTAACTCTACGGGTATCCTGGTTCCTTTAATCACTGGCTTACCCATCATTACTTTAGGATTAACCTCTATCCGATTAAGGAGTCTTTCTTCTTCCATTTAGATCGCCTCCTATAGAAATATACCCTCCTTGCGCTAGCGAGCTAACGGGATGTAAATTGAGCAGATTAAAAGATTTTTACGTCTTCTATAGTCCCACCATTAGAATCTCTAATAACACTGTTGATATTTACCAGCTCAGTTCCTGCTTTATTTTATCACAATCCACTCAACCATGGCATATATTGCTTTTCTCTATTATTTCCCTTGCCCATCCCCTGAATGATTCTATCATCTCAAGTCCATCACCCCGGCAATTTTTAAGCCGGGGTCTACAGTACTTAAAAACGTGGATTCCCGATTGAAGATTTCGGGAATGACGGCGGGGGTGGATTCCCACCTAAATTTCAGGCATGGCGACTGGGAGAGGTGGGAAAAGAAAATACATGATCTAATGTACTTCGGTTGCCATCCGGCCCCGAACTATTATCTCTTCTAATTCTTTTCTCGAAATCTCCTCCTTAGGGAAATCACCAATTTTCT
>NZ_JAAYFP010000022.1:0-9069 GCF_012728195.1 Candidatus Sordicultor fermentans | reverse complement strand
GTTAAAACCATCGATATAGGGAAGAATGTCGGTGGGCTTTCCTTCTAAAGCATTGATTATTCTCTCATAAGAAGTCATAGAGCCTTTCCCCTTTAACTTTTATTTCTTTTATTATATTATCATTTGCAACGTTTTCGAGTTTGACAGCCAGGATTTTCGTTTCTATAATATTATTAAGGCAATCAGGATTATAAAATTTGGGAGTGATGAAAATCCGTTTTTCTACTCGTTCCCGCTATGGCTTAAGGTTTATGATAGAGCTGGCCACTTATTACGGTAAAAAAGACCTGGTCTTTCTCAGGGAGATAGCAGAAAAAGAGGGTATTTCAGAAAAATACCTGACTCAACTGGCTATTCCTCTTAAGGCTCGAGGTTTAATTTCCTCTCGGCGAGGAGCAGGAGGAGGCTATCGTCTCTCTCGCCACCCCGCTCAGATTACGGCAAAAGAGGTGGTAGAAGCTTTAGAGGGAGGAATTTTCCCCGTGGATTGTCTGGAAAGTCCCGATATCTGTTCCCGGACTTCTTTCTGTGCAGCAAGGAAAATGTGGAAAGAGCTTCAAGATAAAATTTCTGAGACTTTAGAAAAGTTTACTCTGGAAAATTTAGCTCAGATGCTCACCAATAGCCCTCCCTCACCGATAGATTTCTCTATTTAGGAGAGCTGATGAGGGCAATTGGTCTTGTGTCAGGTGGTCTGGATAGTGCCTTAGCTATTTTTCTGCTCAAAAAACAGGGGATAGAAGTGATCGGGCTCAGTTTTTTGAGCCCTTTCTGGGAAAGTAAAAATACATTGAAGCGGCTAGCTCAGGAGCTGGAGATAGAGCTTCGGGAAATAGAGGTAGGAGAAGAGTATCTTGAGCTCCTGAAGAATCCTCAATTTGGGTATGGAAAAAACCTGAATCCCTGCATTGATTGCAAAATCTGGATGCTCAAAGAGGCAAGAAGAGAGATGGAAAAAGAGGGAGCATCTTTTGTTTTTACCGGTGAAGTTGTGGGACAACGTCCCAAATCCCAGCTAAAAAATACCTTGCGTCTTATAGAAAAGCAAAGTGGGCTGGAGGGCTACCTTTTGCGTCCTTTGTCGGCAAAGCTCCTTCCTCCTACCATTCCTGAAGAAAAAGGCTGGGTAAAAAGAGAGGAGCTTCTTGATTTACAGGGGAGAGGAAGAAAAAGGCAACTGGAATTAGCGGAAAAGTGGGGGATAAAGCACTTTTCTCCGCCGGCAGGGGGATGTCTTTTAACTGACCCCAATTTCTCCCGGAGGTTAAAAGACCTGTGGGAGAGCGAAGAGGCTTATAATTTTGAGAGCGTGGAGCTCTTGAAAGTAGGAAGACATTTTCGTCTCCGTCCTTCTTTTAAGCTTGTGGTGGGGAGAAACCAGATAGAGAATGAGAAGCTGAAAGAATTTGTCCGGGAAGATGACATATTGTTTTTCCCCCGGGAGGGTAAAGGTCCCCTGGCTCTCGGTCGGGGAGAAGCTGATGAGCCTCTTCTTCAAGAGGCAGCCTCCCTTCTTGCCCGCTATATTCACTTCCCCGGAGAGGTGGTTTCTGTGGGTGCAAAAACTGGCTCACTTTTGAGGGTGTTGGAGGTAGAGAGAATGAGTGAAGAAGAAGTAAAGAAGCGGATGATTTAAGAGGTGATTTATGAGAATAAAAGATAACATTACCCAGCTGGTGGGAAACACCCCTTTAGTGAGGCTGGGAAAAATCGGGAAGGGCTTGCCAGGGGAACTGGTGGCAAAATTAGAATTTTTCAACCCCTGCGGGAGCGTCAAAGACCGAATCGCCGTGGCGATGATAGAAGAAGCGGAAAAGCAGGGCTTCCTCAAAACCGGGTCTTTGGTGGTAGAACCCACGAGCGGCAATACCGGTATTGGTTTAGCCTTTGTGTGTGCCGAGAGAGGCTATCGTCTCCTTTTGACTATGCCCGAAAGTGTCTCGGTAGAGAGACGGAAAATCTTGACTCGCCTGGGAGCCGAAGTGGTTCTCACTCCCGCCTCTCGAGGCATGCAAGGAGCGATAGAGAGAGCCCAAAAAATTGTAGAAGACACCCCGGGAGCTTTTATGCCTCAGCAGTTTGAAAATCCGGCTAACCCTCGCGCTCATCGGGAAACCACTGCTCGAGAGATATGGGAAGATACCGATGGTGAGGTGGATATTGTGGTTGCAGGAGTGGGAAGTGGCGGAACCATCACCGGGATTGCTCAGGCTCTTAAGGAGAAGAAACCAGCTTTCCAGGCAGTGGCAGTGGAGCCTCTTCGCTCTCCGGTTCTCTCAGGAGGCTCTCCGGGGCAGCACTCCATTCAGGGAATTGGAGCGGGATTCATTCCTCCGGTTTTAAAGCTGGAGCTCCTGGATGAGGTAATTGCTGTTAGCGACGAGGATGCTTTTTCGATGTCCGAGCGTCTGGCAAAAGAGGAGGGAATACTGGTGGGTATCTCCTCCGGGGCGGCTCTGTGGGGAGCAGTGCAGGTGGCCACTCGAGAGGAAAACAAGGGGAAGCTCATTGTAGTAATTGTTCCTGATACTGGGGAGCGTTATTTATCTCTTTGGTGAGCAACGTGAGAAAAAAAGTACTGGTGGCTATGAGCGGAGGAGTAGATTCTTCGCTATCCTGCGTTTTGCTTTTAGAGAGAGGGTTTGAAGTTGCCGGGGTAACCATGCATCTTGCGAAGGAAGAGGAGGAGTCTGATACGGCCATTGAAGGTGCCCGGGAGATTTGCCGCGCTCTTTCTATTCCCCATTATGTGGTGGATTTTTCCCGGGAGTTTGAGGAGTTAGTCGTTGAAGATTTTGTCTCTCAATACTTAAAAGGCAAGACTCCCAACCCCTGTGTGGTATGTAACCGGCGCCTCAAATTTGGCAAGCTCCTGGAGTATGCTCGCCATAAAGGATTTGATTTTCTGGCCACTGGCCATTATGCTAAAATCGAAGAAAAAGAAGGAAAATATTTTTTAAGAAGACCCAAAGACCGGAAGAAAGACCAGACTTATTTTCTCTATGATATTGGAAGAGACAACCTTCCCTATATCATCTTTCCTCTTTCCGATTTTACCAAAAAAGAGGTGAAGGAGCTCTCTTTGAAATATAATCTTCATATAGCAGAAGAATCGGAAAGTAAAGACATTTGTTTTCTCCCCGAGGGCGATTACCGGAAATTCCTGGAGGAGAGAATCTCTCTGGATTCCCCCGGTTTTATAGTTACCACAGAAGGTAAAATAGTGGGTGAACACAAGGGATATTTTCGCTATACCATTGGTCAAAGAAAGGGCTTAGGAGTAGCTCACTCTCGACCTCTTTATGTGGTGGCAGTGCATCCGGAGAGAAACGAAGTGGTGGTAGGGGAAAGAGAGGCGCTCGAGGCTCGGGGGTTGGTGGCTTCTCATTTCCAGTGGTTGGTTGATAAGCTTCCCTCGTCTGTGTTTGCTCAGGTGCGCTATCTCCAAAAAGAAAAGGCCTGCTCGGTAGAGATTGTCGGCCCGGATGAGATTAGGGTTATATTCAAAGAAAAAGTAGAGATGATTAGTCCTGGCCAATCGGTAGTTTTGTATAGTGACGATACAGTTCTGGGTGGGGGGATTATTGAAGAAGCTTTTTAAGATTTTCGATTAGGGGTGAAAATTGATGAGAGACTGGAAAGGGGAAATCGAAAAACTAAAAAAGGAGAGGAATGCGGTAATTTTAGCCCACAATTATCAGCTTCCTGAAGTGCAAGACATAGCTGACTTTGTAGGAGATTCACTGGGATTGAGCATAGAGGCGAGCAAAACCGATGCTCAAGTTATCGTATTTTGTGGAGTTTTTTTCATGGCGGAGACGGCAAAAATCCTCTCTCCTCAAAAAGTAGTGGTAATCCCCGACCAGGAGGCAGGATGCCCCATGGCGGATATGATTACTGCTCCCCAGCTTGTTGACCTCAAAAATCGCCATCCTGAGGCAGCGGTGCTTTGCTATGTGAACACAAAAGCGGAGGTAAAGGCAGAATGTGATTTTTGTTGTACATCAGCAAATGCCACTAAAGTGGTGGAAAAGGGACTGAACTCTGCTTCTTCCATTATTTTTGTTCCCGACCAGTATCTGGCCAGTTATGTCTCTCGAAAAACGGGAAGGGAATTCATCGTCTGGCCAGGATATTGTCCGATACATGCGGCAATAAGCGGAGAAGATGTGGAAAGAGCCAGAGAGCTCCATCCTCAAGCGGAGGTACTTGCCCATCCTGAATGTCGCCCGGAAGTAACAGAGAAGGCGGATCAGGTGCTTTCTACCGAAGGTATGTGTCGCTATGTGAAGAGCTCCTCTGCTGATGAGTTCATCATTGGAACAGAAGTGGGTATTCTCCATCGCCTGCAAAAGGAAAACCCGACAAAGCATTTTTATCCGGTGAAGGAAGAGGCAGTGTGCCCGGATATGAAAAAAATAAACCTGGAAAAAGTGGCTTTTGCTCTCCAAGAAATGAAATACCAGGTGGAGCTTCCTCCGTCGATTATTCAAAAAGCAGCGCTGAGCATCGAGAGAATGCTTCAGTTCACCTAATCTTCCGGGGCTATTGCTCTCTGCAGTTTTTGATAGAGAAGGGCATTGCCGCTTTTGTAGAGGAAAGCGATTTTATTGTGGAAGAGAGGTTCATCCTCGGGCAGTAGCCCCTCAATTTTATAATAATCGGGAGTGTCGGGGATAGGAGAATAAAGAGACAGGCGAGGTTTTAGCCCCAGGCTTTTTACATATTCGATGGAATTTACCATCTCTTCTTCGGGGATGCCCGGCAGGCCAAAGAGGAGGTATACCTCTATCTCCTGAGGAGCAAAACCAGCGTCTAAAAAGTATCTCGTGGCTTTCTCAAAAGCATAGTTATTTACCTTCCCCCCTGTTTTTTCCTGCCACAGAGAAGAAGAGGTTTCTAAACTCATCCGCAAAGTCTTGAACCCCACTTTCTTCATCAGTTGGGCAATCTGGGGAGTAACATACAGGGGATGAATAGAGTTAGGAAGGTGAAAGCGAAGGTCTAAAGATAGCTCTTCTAACTTCTTTAAGAGGGGAAGAAAGTGTTTCTCTCCCTGGAAAAGAAGAGCATCGTCATAGAAGGCTATATCTTTTATTCCATATTTTTCTCTGGAAAACAGGATTTCCTCTATTATGTCTTCGGGGGGGCGGCACCAGAAAGAAGGATAGAGTTTTCCTGAAGCACAATAGGTGCAGCGAAAGGGGCATCCTAAAGAAGTGAGAAGGACGATATAAGAGAGCTCCGGGTAAAGGAAGAAAGCAGGTCTCAGGGAAAAATAATCACTATAGCTTTCCACTTTGAAATCTGTTTCTAAAATGCATTCCAGTTCCTTCATCACCGAAAGGGGGTCGGTAGCTTTCACCACGTAATCAAACCCCCATCCTTCGGCGTGCTCAGGACAGAGAGCGGGATAAATTCCTCCTAAAACCGTTTTAGCCTCTGGCCAGATTTTCCTGGCCAGCTCTTTCGCTACTACCGCTCCTGGATACCAGTAAGTCATGCCTGAGGTGATAAAGACAAAATCGGGAGGGGATAGTTTCTCCATTCTGGATTTCACTTTATCGAAAGGCAAGCCAAACCTTCCCCAGTAGCGAGGGACATCCTGAAAAAAAGAGGGCTTGGGAAGAATTTCTTTATAATAGCTACCACAGCCTGCTTCTCGCAGATAGCGAGGACCACGAGAGACAGGTGGAAACTCGGGATCTAAACGGTTCAGGCAATCTAAGAGCTCCACTTCATACCCCTGGTTTAGAAGATGAGAGGCAAGATAAAGAAGCCCTAAAGGCTTGAGCCAGAGGTCGAAAGCAGTAAAGTCATAAATCCAGGGGTTAACTAAAAGTATTTTTTTACTCATAAGAAGATTATAACAGAACTATGAGAAGGCTTTGCCTTCTCGTGGTTCCAAAAAGAGAAAAACAAAAAGGACAAGAGAAAAAGACCAAAACAACGCGGAGGAAAAGCCACCTTGCTCGTCACCCCTGAATGTCTCTATTGCCTTTTTTGTCGCCCGCTATTTTCTATACTATATGCTTTCGCTTAAGCTCTCCTCACTATACTTCTTGCCATATTCTCTGCTATACTCCTCAAATACACCACTTGAAAATCTTTTAAGCACCAGCACCATTCTCACCGCCATATCTACGGTAACGGCAATCCAGGCACCAATAAGTGCCATATTCAATAAATCTGCTAATATGTATCCCAGGCCTAAGCGGGTGACCCACATGCCAATTGCGCTGGCATACATGGCATATTTTGTATCCCCTGCACCCCGCAGGGCACCAGCAACAACAAAGTAAACAGCAGTGAAAGGCTGGGAAAATGCTAAAATTTTCAAGGCGCTTTCTCCCAAGGAGATTACTTGAGCATCTCGAGTAAAAATCATTATGGCATACTTACCCAAGAAGAAGTAAGCAACGCCAATTAACGACATGATTATCGTACTGACAATTATTGATTGTCGTGTTGCTTCTTCTGAAAGTTCGGGTTTTTGTGCGCCTATACCCTGCCCTACAAGAGTGGTGGCGGCCATCTGAAACGCCATTGCCGGTACAATTCCCAGACCATCAATGTTTATCGCTATCTGATGGGCAGCAAACATTATAGTGCCAAATCCGGCAATCAGTCGTGCAAACAATAATGCACCAGTCCTCATAATCAGCTGCTCTATCGCTGCCGGGGTGCCAATATTCAACACGCTTCGTATTACATCGGGCTCAAAGCGATATGAATCATGAATGGATATGCTGATATATTTATCCCGGGCATATACCGCATGCATAGTAATGCAAAATGCTATTAACCTGGAAAAGGATGTGGCTATTGCTGCGCCTGCCACTTCCAATCGAGGGAATCCAAGGTTGCCATTAATTAACAACCAGTTCATGAATATGTTGACGACATTTGCTACGATATTTGAAATCATGGGGGTTACCATATCGCCTACGCCCCTTAAAGAGGCTGCCAGCACCATGTTACCCACAGTAAACACTGTTCCTGCCATTATAATTTTCATATAAATTGTTCCCGGGCCAATTGTATCAACGTCTGCACCCATTAATCGGATGATAGCTCCAGAAGCGGGAATACCTACTGCGGTTACAATAACTCCCATAAGTAACACCACTACAAAAGACTGTCTGGTTACACGAGAGGCATATTCACGATCTCCAGCTCCCGCAGCCCTCGCGACAAGGGCTGTAGTCCCGACAACCAGCGCACTAAACACTGAAAAAATCAGCATGGTTGGTTGAGCTGCCAGTCCGGTTGCAGCAATAGCCCAGGGGCCCAGGGAACCTACCTGTATCATATCTATCATTTGCACCAGCATCATAAGCATAAATTCAAGCATTGCCGGCAAAGCCAGTTTGAATATTGCCTTACGTACGTCAGCAGGCGTTTTCGCTTCTAAAAAAAACGATATGTCTTGAGCGTTATCTTTTGACGATGCCATAAAATCACCCTTTACTTCTAAAAATGTTGGATTTCCTGACAGGGGCAGACCCGGTTAGAAACTCTACATTCTACCATCATACAATAATTGACATTTTTTATCAATCGCAATTGGGCACTTTTTGGTTCATTAAGACACCTGCTTTAGAGCTCGAAGAGAATCCCGGCACGCAGAAGAGATTTTGGGTGAGCCGGGGAATGAGCCAGAAAACCGCAAAGCCCTGCTTTTAGTCACGAGAGTCCTCGACATCTAATATATCCAAGATACAACCCCGATTTAGCAGGGGAGCAAAAAGCTCTCTATTCTTACTACTTTTTTCAACCGTAAAACAATATTTAGCGTAGCCAACCACTTTCATAGACACTAACAAGTGCAAAAATTTGATTTATTCTCTGACGAGCTCTAAAATAGTATTTTGAATTAGGAGAAGAGGAGGAAAAAAGATGAAAAAACCAATAGTTTTTCTCTCTGTGTTGGTGCTTCTTGTGGTGCTTGCAGGGTGTGGTGGTCCCTCGCCCAGCCAAACTCAAAAGCCTCAACTCATAACTGTAAATGATGGCTCAAAGAATCTGCAAAATGGTGATCCGGTGAGGGGTGGTGTTACAGTTACCTTTACCGGAAGTGGGCCGGCTGATGCTATTATCAGGGTATATCTGAATGGCACTCTTCTTGGTAGTACCACTACCAATTCTGCAGGAAGCTTCACCTGGAGCTGGACCAGTGGAACCACTGAAGGGACCTTTGCCTTTGCTTTTACCGCTGAGGCCGGAGAGCTTCTGGAAAGCGATCAGGAAACTTTTTCTCTTGTGGTAGACACAACACCACCTTATTTTCTTTCCTGCTCAGCAAAGGCAGACGCCCCCCTTGATGCAGCGCCCACCATAACTGTTCAGTTTAATGAACCGGTAGTTATAGGAGACGTGAATCTTTTCGAACATCTTGCATATTGGGCTGTGAACTGTGTTGCATGCCCAGGTGGCTCTCGTTTCACGGTGACTGAAGCAACCCTTGAAGAAGACAGCCAGACGGTTACCTTAACCGGAAAATGGGATACAGACCAGCTGGTTACCGGTGACCAGGTGATGGTCCACTTTATTTACAATTCCCTTATGGATATTAAGGACCGAGCCGGGAATGCTTTCAGTACTACAGTAAGCATTCTCACCTGTACGGTTACTCCATAGGATTTCGAACCTGCACCACAGCCTGCCCGGGCAGGCTGTGGTATTTAAGGAGAGCCTGAAAGTTTTCCTCATAAATTTACACTATCCTGAGCTCCTTCCGGTTGCAAATATTAAAGCTCCGTGTTAAAATTAGCATCGTCTTTTTTTAAAAAATCTTTTAAGAGGTGGAAAAAGTGCCCAACACTAAAACGGCCTGGAAAAATTTGCGAAAAAACGAAAAGAGAAGAATGCGTAACCGAAGCATCAAATCAGCTACTAAAACTGAAATCAAGAAGTTCAGAAAGCTCGTAGAAGAAGGAATGATAGAAGAGGCTCATTCTTATCTTCCTCGGGTGTATAAGAAAGTTGATATGGCAGTGAGCAAAGGGGTTTTTCATAAAAATAAAGCTGCTCGGATTAAATCTCGTCTCACCAACAAGCTTAATCAAG
>NZ_JAAYFP010000187.1:0-7576 GCF_012728195.1 Candidatus Sordicultor fermentans | reverse complement strand
TGGCTACTGAGTCCTAAAGAACCTTTTGAGTGGTTGGGCGATGTTCCTGGTGTGGTTTTCCCTTCCGGAGCCATACTGAACGAGGAAAAGAATGAAATCTTGCTCTACTATGGAGCCGCCGATAAATGCGTGGGGCTGGCCATTGGTGATTATCAAGAAATCATGGAAAACCTTAAAGCCAACCCGGTATAGCATTCTACCAGGATGCGGGAATTTTCCATTTTAATCCTGATTTAAGCTAATCCCTTTTATTCTGTAAAAGTGGATGGTCACTTTTCTTTATTTCTTATGTGAAAAGATGGCCTACCATGTGACCATCCCCTTTTTGTTTTATGAAAACATCGAATACAACCACAGAGAAGCTTTCTGAAAGTGACACTGTAATCAGGGGTTTGCTCGCAATTCTTTTTTTCCTCGGCAGTCTTTTTTGCTTTTTTATTTTAACCCTACGCCTTAGACACTGGGGAGGGAAGCCTCCCCAGTGAGTTTTTATCCTACACTGTAAGCCATTTTACGCCACAAATTACTTGGCCATTTCGTTCTCTGATAAAGATTCTTATCTCCTATCTTTTCAGGGTAAAACCGTTTGAATACCCATCATATCGCAGAAGTCCACCAGGGGTGAGTAGATGTCCTCTCCATAAGCAAGACAAGCATATTCATTCATCCAGGCCTGAAGGAGTTTTTCTATATCACCATCCACAGTTACAAATCCATGAGGCCAGAATGGTATACCACATTCTGCTAATCTTGACTGTAATTCATCTTCTGCTGGCTCAAAAATACTAGCTTTAGCGACTACCATAATAAACTCCCCGTCAACTCTACCCAAACGAGCAACAACTCCATCTCCCACTTTGCATATTGCTCTTACTGAAAGACCTCCTGCTTTACCTTCAGTGGGGATACCATGATGAGCAAACCCGGCTGGACCCACTTTTCCAGCAAGAGAGGGGGGTATGGCGCCATCTCCTATAATTTTTATTTCTTTGTTCTTTTTATCTATATGCTGTAAATCACCATAATAGACCCTTTCCTTACTTAGTTTCATTAAAAGAAAAGTGGTCAAAGCGGTATTAAAGTCACCAAGAGTTGAGGTAGCATATCCATCTTCTAACATCATGGATTGTGCAAAACAAGTCGTTGAATAATCATCACCCAGACCTGGAAAAGATTGAATAGTATAGAAATCCCACCTCTCTTTCTCTACTATCTTTTTTATTGCAAGATATAACCTTATAGATCGCTCGTTAGCCATGTTCTCCTGCGGTAGAGAACCAAACAACTCCAAAATCCGGGGTTTTAGGGCTTCTACTTCTTCTGAAGATATGCTTTCTGCGGTACGAATTAGCTCTGTTGTATCTCTTGAATCTATATCAATACCAAACACTTTCATCCATTGAGAGGGATCAGCAACACCTACTGTTTGACCCATACCTCGTCCCCCAAAAGCCCCAATAGTGGACATGTTTAAAATATTTTTGAGATGCGACGCCTTGCAATAGCTAACAACTTTATCAACCTCGGAAGCATCATCGGCCGCTCCGTAAACGAACCTATGGGGTACACCTATCTCGAGCAGAGCTCCATGCATAACCAATCCTCCCACAGTCCGCCAGCCTTGGGAACCAGGGTGGGTCCAGATGATTATCCCTTTTCCAGTAAGTGCATAGTCACGAACGGCAGCAATTAGATTAGCAGCCCAAACCCAAGTACCGGAAAAAAGAATGACACAATCGACATCCTCTCGGTGCTTCATTTCTCTTAAGGCAATCTTGGCCTCTTCTTTTGTAGCAACTACTGTATGGTATTCCACTAAATCTATTTCCTTTTCTTTAAGAACTTCTTTGGAGCGGGCGACTATTTCTTCGTCAATAAACGGGCGACCTGAGGGATCCTCTAAACCATCTTTGTGTACTCCAAAAACAATAAAACCGACCCTGGGTCTAATCATCGCCTGTTTCTCTCCTTTTCTTGGTTTTAGAAGTTTCCTTTTAGTGTTTCATATAGGTCCTTGAGCGCCTGTTCCGGAGTTTTCTTCCCCATCAATGCATTCTGAACTTCAATCTGTTCATTAACAGCCCATTCATCGAACCAAGTAAGCTTAGGGTGACCTTTAGCATACAGGGCTTGTTCTCCAAAATACTTCCAGTAGGGATATTGAGCTAAAAGGTCTGGGTCGGTGAATAAGTCTTTCCAGGTGGGAAGGGTGCCTATTTCCAAAGCACGTTCTTTTTCTCTTTCTGGAGAAGTCATATATTCAATATATTTCCAAGCAGCTTCTTTATGCTGAGAAGTTGCTGGAATAGCCAAAGCTTCAGGGAGAGTGAGAGTAGCCTGGAATTCCTCTCTTGCCGCTGGAATCCATTCAGCCACTTCGATCTCTCCCACAATTTTAGAAACGGAAGGATCGTTTGAATATGCATACACTCCTGGCCAAGCTTGCAAAAAGAAAGCAGTATCACCACTGTAAAAAACATTGGCAACCGCTTCATAGTTCATAGTAACTGAGGCAGGATCGACCGTTTTCTCCGTGTTTATAGCCTCTACCATGAAAGTGAGAGCGTCAATTGCCGGTTGTTCGGTGAAAGTAGGCTTCCCGTCCTCGGTAAACAGAGTTGAACCAAAGCTATAGCTAAAAAAAGCATGCTCATTGGTCAACGTTTGACTTTGCTCCCAGGCACCAGCATAACCGTATTTTGCCAAGTTCGCTGTTTGCAATTTCTTAGTTTGCTCTGTAAATTCAGTCCAAGTCTTGGGAGGAACAGCAATTCCAGCATTTTTTAGCTTTTCGTTATTATACATGAAAAACCTGGTATCGTTATTCCAAGTCATTCCATATAAGTGTCCATCCTTGCTAAAAGTGCTCACCAATCCCGGTAATATCTTGTCAACAGTAGCTGGATCGATAAACTCGTTGAGAGAAATTAACCAGCCAGCAGAGAGAAATTTTGCCGGCCACACGTTGTCAAATTCTATTACATCAAAAGCACTTCCTCCGGAAGCCATTTCTGTTACTATCTTATCTGCCACTCTCTCCCACGCCATTTGGATGAGTTCTACTTTGATACCGCTTTTTTCTTCGAATTCGCGAGTCTGTCTTTCCCATACACCTTTGATGTCCATCTCATGGCGGGGCATAATAACGGTTATCGCTTCCTGAGATAGAGCAAAGTCGACAAATAGTAACATACAACTTGTAGCCAGCAACAAAAAGATTGTAAGTTTTTTAAACAATGTTCTAAGACCTCCCTTTAAAGAAATTTTAAGAAATTCGTAAAAGCTCTAAAACTTGGGAGAAACTGTTTTTATATTTTTATCACCTCCATCTTTCTCAAATATTTAATATTTAATATTTAATGTTTAATGTTTAATGTTTAACCTTTAACCTTTAACAGAACCAGCAGTTAAGCCCTGAACTATGTATTTTTGAAATATAAGAGCGAGAACCACTGGTGGCAAACTGGCTAGCACTCCTGCTGTGCTCATTAAGACATAATCCTCCCCAAATTTGCTACTAAACTCCTCAACTAAGACTGAGAGGGTTTTTGAACTTTGAGTAGAGGAAAAAATTAAGGCGTAGAAGAACTCATTCCAGGCAATGATAAAAGCAAATATAAAGGTGGCGGCAATTCCAGGAGCAACAAGAGGTAGAACCACTCTAAATAAAGCTCCAATTCTGGAACAACCATCTATGCGAGCTGCTTCTTCTATATCAGTTGGAATAGAACGAAAATGCCCTATCATCAACCAGATTACCAAGGGCAAAATGAAAGAAATATAAGTCATTATTAGAGCAGGCCTTGTATCAAGAAGACCAAGTTTTCTCACAATAAGATAAAGAGGAATAATCAAAGCAATAGGGGGAAGAAGCTGGGGAAGGATAATAGTAAGGCTGAGAATATTTCGACCCTTGAAATCTATTCTAGCCAAACAGTAAGCATAAAGAGAGCCAAAGAAAACAGAAATTAGTGTTACCGCTGAGGCTACAATTAAGCTGTTTAGCGCGCACCGACCAAACTGTGAGGCAGCATCAGTTGCTCCTGTTCCACCTAAAAGGAGACGAGAGTAATTTTCAAAAGTAGGTTTTGAAGGAAACCATCTTAATGGTACACTAGTTAAATCTTTTTTGGTAGAAATACTGGAAATAAATAACCACAGATAAGGCGCTAAAATAACTACTACTAATAATCCAACAGCAAAGTACAAAAAAAACCCAACTAACTTTTTATTCAAAGCTACTGTCACTCAAACAACCCCCCTTGAGATCGTGTGATAGCAATAATATAAGGAATACCAATAACCATGACCAGAGCGATCAAAAAATACGCAATGGCACTTCCATAACCCATTTTGAAGAATTTAAAACTATTTAAATAAGCAAGATAACTTAAAACCGTTGTGCCTCCACCGGGACCACCACGAGTAACTATGTATATTAGATCGAACTCACGTACTGCCCAAATAATCTTAATCAAAAAGAGAATACCAATCATAGGCTTTATTAAGGGTAAAGTGATATATCTGAACCTTTGCCAGGTGTTGGCTCCGTCGACTCGTGATGCTTCATAGAGTTCTTCGGGGATTCCTTCTAATGTAGCTAATATCATCAATACACCAACGGGAGTCTCTTTCCAAATATTAGCAAGCATGACTAAATGAAGCGCGCGCATTGGTTCTCCTAACCATACCTGATACTCACTAATGAGGCCAAGATTAAAAAGCAAAGCGTTCAGAGCTCCATAGTTAGCATTATAGATCCACTTCCACATAATCCCGTTGACCACGGTGGGTAGAGCCCAAGGAAGAATGGCTAGTCCTCTAACTATACCTCGTCCCCGGAATTTTTGTTTCAATAGCAATGCTATAGCAACACCCAATACAATTTCAGTACAGACAGTTACTACTGAAAAATAAATCGTCCTTAGGAAGCTGCTCAAAAATAAATCGTCCGACAAAGCTCGAACATAATTATTTAAACCTATAAAAGGGGCAACTCCAGGACGGGTTAAATTGAAGTCTAACAAGCTGATGTAAAAAGAATAGATAAGTGGATATATTAATAAGCCAAAAATCAATATCAGGCTTGGAAGCAATAGTAATAAAACAACGTTTCCTTTTTTCTCAAAAGGGGAAGTAGGTAAACTATTCTTTACCATTTTTAAAAAAACATCCTCCCGACATACTACTTCAAGGCCTCTCTTCTTCAATCTTATTGTAGCACAACTCTTTCTTCGATTATAGTCAAATGCATAAGTACCCATAACTTAAAGACTATTCTGAAGAGGAATTTTACTGCCCATGACCCGGCAAAGTTTAGCTTTTGAGAAGCTCTTTCAAAAGTATCTTCTATTATCTCTTTAATCTCTTTATTAGTTCATCAACATACTTAATGAGGCTTACAGAAATTACCCTTTTTATAGCCTTCCAGATGAATTCTATGGATTTAGGTCTGGAGAATATGGTGGCAGGTATAACCAGATATATTCCCATCTCTCGGGCTATCTCTTTCACTCTCCTGCTTCTGGGAGTGGAGAAATTATCCAGGATTACAATGATGGCTTTGTATTCGCTGTTCCAAAGTAGACATCGATGCCAGGACAAAAAAACAGACCTCTTTAGGGTGGATTGCTCCAGCCTGTTTGCTCGCAGTCTTCCCAACTCCGTATAGCATAAAAGCACAGTAATGCAAAAAAGAGGGGTAGCTCCAGGATTTATCAATTTATTAAGCTTTTATCTCCGGGCTTGTAACCTTCTCTACCATGATGCGGGAATTTTCCGTTTTAATCCTGATTTAAGCTAATCCCTTTTATTCTGTAAAAGTGGATGGTCGCTTTTCTTTACTTCTTATGTGAAAAGATGGCCTACCACGTGACCATCCACTTTTTGTTTTACGAAAACATCGAATACAACCACAGAGAAGCTTTCTTAAAGTGACACTGTAATCAGGGGTTTGCTCGTTTAAGGAATAAAACAGAAAAAAAATCATTACACAACGATAAAAGAAGAATCACAAATAATGAACGAGGTGGCAAGACATGAAAGGGATTGCGCTTACCTTATTAATCTTTTCTTCTTTTATTCTGGAAAACTATGCCTCGGCACAAGAATCCACTAAAAATGTTTCAAGGGTAGAAAAAGCTACTCTGGCAGGCGGTTGTTTCTGGTGTTTAGAGAGTGCTATGGAGAAGCTTAGCGGGGTAATAGAAGCCATATCGGGTTATACCGGAGGTCATATCGAAAACCCTACTTATGAAGAAGTATGCTCGGGAACTACCGGACACTACGAAGCCGTTGAGGTTACCTTTGACCCGGAAAAAATTACCTACCAGGAAATTCTGGATGCTTTTTGGAAAAGCATAAATCCCACGGACCCCTCGGGGCAATTCAACGACAGAGGTCCACAATACCGTACTGCAATCTTTTACCACAATGAGAAGCAGAAAATCATTGCCGAACAGTCAAAAGAAGCCCTGGAGAAATCGGGAAGGTTTAGTAGCCCTATCGTAACCGAGATTCTACCAGCTGCAGCTTTCTACCCTGCCGAAGAATATCACCAGGATTACTACAAAAAGTCCAGAGAGCGCTATGAAATCTATCATTTTCACTCCGGACGCGATCGGTTTCAAGAAAGGCACCGGAAAGAGAGCGAAGCTCAAAAATAAATTCGCCAATTTTCAGAAACCACCAGAAGAGTTTCGCAAAAAACTTACTCCTCCACAATATGAGGTCACCCAGAAAAATGGCACCGAAATGCCTCTTCATAATGAATATTGGAGCAACCAAAAAGAAGGCATATACGTTGACATCATTTCCAGTGAGCATCTATTCAAGCTCTCCCAATAAGCTCGATTCTGGAACCGGATGGCCCAGCTTTACTCAACCCCCTCATACTTAAGAATACCGTCTAACTTCTCGACAACAGTCTCTCTATGAGAGAGTTGAAGTTCGCAGCAAAAACACCGATTTATATCTGAGCTATGTCTTCGATAGTAGTCCATTGCCCACAGAGCGCCGCTTTTACATTAATTCAGCCGTCTTACGCTTTATCCCGAGAGAGGATCTAAGGAAAGAAGGGTACAGAGAATTCCTGAGTCTCTTTGAAAAACAAGCATTCCCTTATTCACCTCTTTCTGAGTTCTCAAAAAACCGATAAAGATGAGAAATATTTACTAAAGTGGCCATAAAAGGGAGGGATGTTGCGCTACCACAGGTGTCTCCAGGGATTCTTTTGCTTCTTGAATGGTTATTTGAGTGCCTTCTTTGCGAGAGAAGAAAAAAGGTGGACAATGCTTGAGAAGTTGCACGATATAAAGAGAAAAGGAAAGGTCTGTCATGCTTGAAATTTAACGAGGCATCCACCCCCGCTGTCATTCCCGAAATTTAGGCGGGAATCCAAAAGCTTTTGCCCTTAAATAATTTAGATTCCTCGTAGAACCGGGATGACAGATAAGGAGCGTCATTGCGGCAACAAAAAAGAGGAGGCGATAAGTGGATTTAGCCCTTATAGTTCCGGATTGCTGATAGAACCACTCAGGAATGACGCCTCTTTCGTCATGCCTGAAATCTTTTATCA
>NZ_JAAYFP010000186.1:0-2417 GCF_012728195.1 Candidatus Sordicultor fermentans | reverse complement strand
ATAAGGGGGCGCTGCCCCTCATAACCCCTTTGAAAAGACGAAAGCATAAAGACAAAAATCAAAAGAAAAAGCAAAAACGTGGATTCCCGATAAAAGATTTCGGGAATGACAAAAAAGGCGTCACCCCCTGAATGTGTTTATCATCCCTTGTCTGTCACCCCTGAATGGTGCTATCAGGGGTCCATGGTATTTAAAAGTATTTGGATTCCCGATTAAAGATTTCGGGAATGACGGATGATGTGGATGCCTCGCTAAATTTCAGGCATGACAAAAAGAGAAGCCCTCGACGGGAGAGGGACGGTTTAGAGAGCTTCCGGGGAGAGGTAAGGTGAGGGTGGACAATAAAGGGGGCGTTGCCCCCTTATAACCCCCGGAAAAGACAAAAAAACAAAGACAGAAGGAGAAAAAACAAACAGCCTACGGCATAAACTGAAAATAATAAAAGCATAAAAAGCAAATGCCACTGGTGGGAAAGCCATCCACCAGTATAAAGGGGAAATTCTTTCCCCCTTATGAACCTTCAAAATGCTTTTCTCTCAAAAAATCTCTTTGCTGAAAAACTTCCCCCTTCCTTACCCATCCTGCCAAATCAATGATTTGGCAGGGAAGCCGGGCACTCCCTCCTGCAAGAGGTGGCACCCTCTGAAGCAAAGAAAAAATACGAGAAGCAAAACGACGAAGCAATCTCGCTTTCCAATGAACCTCAACAAATTTAAAAAAGCAAGCTACATTATGTCAAAAGCTCAGGATTGTCATGCCAGCTATAGCTCAAAGTAGACCTTGTGAGGGATACCCCTTATAGCTCTGAATGCCAGATTCCCTGGCTTCTCCTGTGATATAATTCCTCGTAGAGGGACTTTCAAAGAGGTGAAACTGTCCAGAAGATGAGCAAATCAATAAAAGAAAAATATCCTCTCCTCTTTCAAGGTAGAAAGCCCGGCGAGGACCTGGATGCTCGATACCACAGAGCCTGGCAGGGAGCCAGAATAGCAGCCGATATCTTGAAAAAGGAATATGGAGCTGAGAAGGTCTGGGTTTTTGGTTCACTTACTCAGAGGGATAGATTTGACCAGAAATCAGATATAGATTTAGCAGAAGTTGGTATACCAGATGATAAATTTTATTCAGCAGTTGCAGCTATCACCAGAGCCGTTAGGGATTTCGAGATAGACCTGGTGGATATGAAAAACTGCCAGGACTCCCTTAAGAAGGTCATAGAGGAAGAAGGTATTTTAATATGAGCAGAAAATATCTGGCTCTGGCCAGCAGAATAAAAACCGAACTTTCAGACATAGAAGCAGTAGTAAAAAGAATAACAGGCGGATGGGAACGTTTGCAAGCCACCGGAGACGACTATTATCTGGACAGTGTGGCGCTTAATCTGCATACTTTTTATTCTGCGCTGGAGAGGATTTTCACCCTTATTGCTATGGATATCGATGGAGCTATACCAGAAGGACTCTCCTGGCACCAGGATTTACTAATCCAAATGAAAGTCGAGATAAAGAAGATTCGGCCAGCAGTATTGAGTCAGGAAACCTATCAAATGCTTGATGAATATAGAGCTTTCAGGCACGTGGTGAGAAATGTGTACACCTTCAACCTGTCTTGCGATAAGATAGCGCCTCTTGTTAATAATATTGAGAGTTTATTCACCCGGTTAAAAAGAGAAATGGAGCAATTCGTCAGATTCCTTGAAGAGGCAGGAGAAAGTAATTAAGTGTTCAAATAGTCGAAGCACTTATTTTCTGTAGCGGCCTCTCTTCCCTGTTTGTAATTTATGAATGTCTCTATCGACTATGAGGGGGCGCCGCCCCTTTATAGCCCCCTGAAAAAGCAAAAACACAAAAAGAAAAAGCAAAAACTTGGATTCCCGATTAAAGATTTCGGGAATGACAAAAAAGGGGGTCATTCCTGAATGGTTCTATTGCCCTTATTCGTCACCCCGGCAATTTTTAAGCCGGGGTCCAAACTATAAAAATAAAGACTAACTGAGGGAGAAAAAGCCTCCCTCAGTAGAAAGATTTGGATTCCCGATAAAAGATTTCGGGAATGACAAAAAAGGAGGTCATTCCTGAATGGTTCTATCAGGAATCTAAATAATGGGAGGGAACGCCCCTATGGTTTCAAAAAGGAAGACAAATGCTTTTAGATTCCCGATAAAAAATTTCGGGAATGACGGAAAGGGAGGTTGTCACCACTGAATGTCTCTATTACCCCTTTTCGTCACCCCTGAATGTTTCTATCAGGGGTCCATAAGTATTTAAAAGCATATGGATGCCTGATAAAAGCGCTCAGGCATGACGAGAGAGGTAGATTCCCGACTAAAACTTTTGAGAATGACAGAGGAGATGGGCGTCTCACTATTTTTCAGAAAAAACTCCTTTCTCTTTGAATTTTGTGTTAAAATTTTATCT
>NZ_JAAYFP010000021.1:0-1534 GCF_012728195.1 Candidatus Sordicultor fermentans | reverse complement strand
CACCCTACTCCCAACGCAGAACAAGAAGACCGTGATTTCAATGTAAACCTTAAATGGCAAAAACAAGAGGAAGATCGCGACATCAATCTAATGATTTGGCATGATACTAACAGACGCTACTATGATAATCCGGGCGAGTGGAAACACACCGGTCCCAGCACCCACAAAACGTATACGATGGGGCTTTCCTTCGATTATACCAAATACGATCTCTCCTTTAATGATGAAGGCACAGAAAGTGGACATATTTTAACTTGGGGAGCAGAGATAAAGCACAACCGGTTAGATAGTTCAGAAGTTGGCTACCGGCAAGATTTAAACGGGGCTGCTTTTATCCAAGACAGTTGGCAACCAGCTGAATTAGAGAATTTAAAAGTGACCGCTGGCGTTCGTTATGACTATAACCAGATTTTTGGTGGACAACTTAATCCTCGTGTCGGTTTTACCTATCGCCTACAGGATGAATTGAGTTTTCATGCGTCCATGGGCCGAGCCTACCGTGCTCCCACCTACGACGACCTTTACTGGCCAGAGGATGGTTATGTAGGTGGTAACCCGGCTTTGCTTCCAGAAACCGCCTGGGCTCATGAAGCAGGGCTGCGTTTTATTAATGATAAAGGTGATACCCAGGCCGAGTTAAATGTGTTCCAAAATAATGTTAGCCAGCTAATCAATTGGGCACCGGACAGCGAAGGCGTTTGGCGTCCTTCAAATATTGGTTCGGCTCAGATAAACGGAGTAGAAGTATTACTTAAGAAGGAATTCAATCAACACTTCAGAGGTAACCTGAATTATACCTATCTGGATGCCAAAGACCTGGATACAAATAACCAATTAAAGCCTAATCATAAATGGGGTTTGGGTCTGAGCTATACTGACCAGATTGGTGATGATCAAGATAATTTTACCGCTGGTCTTAATGGTTATATAGTAGCCGGCCGGCCGGATGGGTTAGAAAACTACTATATCGTTGATGCCAATATTACCAGAGACTTCACCCTGGGGAATGAAAACGACCAAAAAATAAAACTTAGCTTTTCAATTAAGAATCTATTCGATCAACGGCCTGAGTTAGTAAGTGGTTATCCCATCCAAGGTAGAACATTTATGCTGGGTATCAGCACCAATTTTTAATTAACCAAGCAATAAAGGGGAGTATTCCTTTATAATCCCCAAAAAAAACAAAGATAAAAGAAAAAACTAAAGGCTGAAAAGATGAAAATAAAAAACTTAAAAATACAAGCTAATAACTGAGGAAGGAGAAACGTTTTCCTCAATAATGGGGGCGCTGCCCCCCTTATAACCCCCCAAAAGGCTAAAAATATAAAGGATTTTCTCGCCCTTGACGGGAGAGGATTAAGGTGAGGGTGGTCTTTTAGAAATCCCCCCTTCTGGGGGAAACATAGGCATGGACCCAGGTTTTCATTGTTATTTGGTGCTCCGAAGGGGCATGAGGTCTATTTTTGGCTGTCTTTAATAGGGAGATACTGGAGAAGAATGAAAGGCAAATCTATTTATGTTGCATTAGTAATTT
>NZ_JAAYFP010000185.1:0-17967 GCF_012728195.1 Candidatus Sordicultor fermentans | reverse complement strand
CAAGTAGTGTAAGCATGACCAATATGAGGAACGTCATTTACATAGTAAATAGGAGTAGTAACGTAAAAACTGTTATCCATCTTTCACCTCTTCAATCAAATTAAAAATTTGCCAGATAAGTCTCTTCTTTTTCTATCTCTTCCCAAAATTCTTGATTGAACTTACAACCCGCATCAGGAGCTAAATAATCCTTAAAATAAGCATAAGCTCGAGCTCGACATCCTCCACAAACCAGCTGATAATCACACTCTCCGCAATGTCCCCAATAAAGGGTTCTATCTCTAAGTTCTTTTAACACCAGCGACTCCCTCCAGATCTGGAAGAAAGGTTGTTCTATAATATTTCCTAAAGCAATAGGCATAAACACACAAGGAGTAATTACCCCATCAGGTTGTAGAGCACAATAAGCTCTACCTGCTCCACATCCCCCTACGTACTCTGCTACCACCCGAGCCAGTCTACCCTCCGACACCGAGTAGTGACTGGTAACTATCACTCCTTCTGGATCCTTCTCCAGACATTTCCTACCAAATTGAGGAGTAGTACTGAAAACAAATATCCTTTTTCCCATCAAACACTGATAGAGAAATTCTAACACTTCTTCTCGCTCCCGGGGAGAAAGGTCTTCAGCCAAAATTTCTTGTACCCTTCCCGTAATGGGTGAGAATTTTCTCCAGCCTTACTGCTCCGTCTTTTTCCGGTTCTCTTAATCATCAAAATATTCCCTCTGCTAGTTTAGAATCGAGATAATGCCTTACTCTTTCTGGATTCATAAAATGACTCTATCCATTCTCCCCACCTCTTTGACTTATCTTATCCTATTTTATACCTATTTTATCAAGGAAAAAAACAAAAAGAACTCTTTTTTGTAAAGATGGAGGAATTTTATCGGTTCTCTTTTTTCCTGAACTTTATTTGTAATTCTTGACGTAAAAAGTGGAACAGCTTAACAGCCCCTCTTTTCTACTTTTCCTGAAGATTAGCCACTCCACCCTTTGATTTTCAGGGTGACATTATCGCAGAATAAGCACATTGAGGCAACTTTCCTCTTTACTGGAAATCTTTCCAGTGTTAAGATTCAATGACTGAAGCTAAAATGTAAAGTTAGTAGTTCCTTATTATTTCCCTGAGAAGGAAGTTTATGTTGAAACCAAAACTGATGTTGGTAATATCTCTTCTTATAGCAGTCTCAATTATTGTATTTTCTATTCCTCAAGTAACTTTAGCTAACCAGCCTATTAAACTTTCAGTTAATGGCGAGGAGATAAACACTGATATTCTACCCCAAATTATTAATGGGAGAGTTATGGTTCCCGCAAGATGGGTAGCTGAAGCCCTGGGAGCTAAAGTACACTGGGGCGAGGAAACTAAAACAGTAGAAATTTCTACCCAAAATTGGCTTCTTCAATTAGAGAAAATACTTCACCAGGCTGAAGAAGAATTTGCTCTAACACCTGATGCAAAAGGAGAAATAAAAAGGCTGTGGAGAGTAGGAGATAACTACATCCTATTAGAAAATGTATGGTATAGGGACTATGATTATTGGCTCTGCAATACCTATACAGGACAAAAAAACTGGATTGTTTCTTTTATAGAAAATGCCCGGGTGGAAAAAATTGATGACAACGAGATCATTTTCATTGCTAAAGGAGGCGGCGATACCGGTGACTACGATTTCCCTTATCTTCTCCGTTACAATCTGGAAGAGAAGGAATTATCTCGCACGCAGATGTATTTGCAACGTGATGTAGCTTTCGGAGCCGTTAGCTCCTGGAGCCTTCTCCTCGAGAAAGTCTCCTTGCAGGGTGAAGATATAATTCTCAACTTAAAAGTTGCTCCTGACCAGATATTGGCAGGTGGGTTCAAAAAACCTCTAACTATTGTCGATTATCAAAGAGATTCCATTTCTATGCGCATTTATGGCGTTACCTCCAAGAAATACGATAATCAGGTTATTGAACCTGACCACCATTTAATTAAAAAGGTAGAATGGAGAGCATTATCACCCGATGAACCGGTGAAAAACCCGGAGCTACTCCAGATGGATTTCCCTTACGGTGCCGCTTTAGAAAACATAAACTTTAATCGACCCTCCATAGAAGTAAAAATCTATACTCCAGAAAAAGTAGCTTACAACGTTAGCACTAAAATAGAGGATGATAATCTCATCTATACCATTAAATTCAATCCGCCGGTAAACTCTCATAGCCGGTAAAATCGAATCATAATATCCCGCAAAATCTGTTATTTACAATAAGGAGTAAATCCTTTATCGCTTCTCCTGTCCGTCATCCTAAATGTATTTATCACCCTTTAGGTGTCACTCCTGAATGTATTTATCAGGAGTCTACATTATTTAAGGACGAAGGCCTTTAGATTCCCGATTAAAGCGCTCGGGAATGACAGGAAAGTACTATAAGGGGACGCCGCCCCCTCATAACCCCCTGAAAAAAACGACAAATATGAAAAACAAAAACTACTGAGGAAGGAAATGCGTCTTCCTCAGTGGATGCCTGATTAAGGATTTCAGGCACGACGGAAGTGGAAGCCCTTGAAGGGAGACCTCCTATTTTTCCTTCTCCCTTGATTCCTTTTCCTTTCCCTCATTTTTAGTTAGGGTGAGGGTGAAGTTTCCACAATAATCTTATTTGCAACAGCTTACTCCTCTCCTTATCTCTCCCGCAAAAATAGTAAGAAAATCCAGGGTTGTCACGGGAAGGAATATACGACCCTCACGATGACGCCCCGGAATAAATTGCCATAGTAATGCCCTGGCACAAAAAATGAATAAAGCATAAAAAGAAACATTACCATGGATTTTGCGGTTAACTATGGCTGACTATGAATTGCATGGTAAAATACCATAAAAACGTAAATAATCTTATGAAGCGCTATTTATTTTTCGATGAGGACAAAATGGAAAACCAGACAAACCAGCAACAATCTATTGTTTTGCTCATTATTTTCTTGCTAGCCTTAGCGACTCGCCTCTTACTCGCTCCCTTTATTCCTGGATATGTCACCGATATAAGGTGTTTTAAAGGATGGGCAGACCAGGTAGCAAAAGTAGGATTTTCTCGGTTTTACTCAAGCGATATGTTCGTCGACTACCCTCCAGGCTATATCTTAATTTTATACCCTATCGGGAAAATTCGGTTGCTATTTAATCTAGATTTCAATTCTCCTCTCTTCCTCCTCCTGGTAAAATTACCCTCTTTGATTACCGACCTGGCTACCGGATATTTGCTCCTCTGTGCTGCTCGAAAAGCCAAACTTAACTTTTCTCTTTCTCTCCTTTTGATTTTGTATCTCTTTAACCCTGCCATCCTTATCAATTCTGCTGTCTGGGGACAGGTCGATTCTTTCTTTACTTTCTTCGTGCTTCTTTCTTTGTGGTTCATAGAGGAAAAACGTTTTCCCCTTGCCTCATCTACTATGGTATATGCTCTCCTCGTAAAGCCTCAAGCCCTTTTCTTTTTCCCTATTTTACTCTTCGCGCTTTTAGAAAATAAAAACTGGAAAACCTTCTTTAAGGGTGTAGTTTCTGGATTGGTGGTACTTTTCTTGGTGATTCTTCCTTTCTCCTGGGGAAATGGAATCTACTGGCTGATTCAGAAATACCAGGGAACTATTTCTTCTTATCCTTATGCTTCACTCAATGCTTTTAACTTTTTTGCTCTAACCGGAGGGAACTGGGTAGAGGAAACTCATCCTTTTCTTTTTCTCAACTATAAAACCTGGGGCTATATCTTTCTCTTAACTATATCAGGAACTGGGGCTTTTTTATTTTTCCGGTGGAAAAACCCCTATAAAATCTATCCTTTAAGTTTTTTCCTCATCAGTTCTATTTTTATGTTTAGTTCTAAAATGCACGAGCGCTATCTATACCCGGCTCTGATTCTGGCTCTTCTCGTTTTTGTTTATTTTCCCCATCGCCGGATTTTGCTCACTTATTCAGGGTTTAGCATAACCCATTTCCTAAACGTGGGGTTAGTGCTCCTTTATAGCTGGTATAATGTTTTCCACCTGTCCCGGTATAGCCCTTATGTTTTAGCCATTTCTCTATCTAACCTTCTTCTATATGTTTATGCTCTTTACGCTGGTTTTCATCTTTTCCAGAATAAAAAGCCGATGACTTCTAAAGAAAGTCAGGTTCTATCTCCCTAACCAATTAATAATTCCAGAACTACGGGATAAAGAGTCCTGTGCCAATATATGCAAAAACATTTTCTTTAATGGTGTGAACGGGAGAAACATCTTTCTCCAGCAAACTCTATGCTCCTCAGACCCTGAAAATCCGCTTTAGCATCTCAATAAACACTTTCCCCGGAAAGGGAAACTTAACCTCTCTTCTTCTGCTGAGGAGTTATAATCAAAAGTTGCGTATGGCCAAATGAAAACAAAAACAGGCGGCAATACTGGGGTGAAATTTCAAAGAAAAAATATCACCTTAATTTCTAAAAGGAGAATACGCCATGAAAAAAGAAAAGCAGATTAAGGAGAAACTAAGCAAAATAAAGGCTACCGGATTTTTCTCAATAACGTTTTCCCTCACTAAAAAATCAAAGAAAGCTTTAAGGTATTTTCGGCAAAAATTAAAAGTAGCAGGTTTAATATCATCGGAGAAATACTTGAGGATGGAAGCTCTAAGCTCTTTTTCTAAGCGCAAAGCGTTTAAAAAAGCTTGAGACATGAAACTTATAATTGTGGATAGTTCTCGGAGCTTTACCTTCAGCCTTCTTTTCAAACAGAAATAGCTCCAAGAAATTTTCCAGCTTTCGAGTTGAGGAAGTTTTACTACTTGCCCCACAGAAATCGCCTCTTTCTGGGAGTGGATTTTATAGTCACTGGACTCAGGGGTTTTTAGAGAGAGTAGAGAAGGCGAAAATAGCTCTGTGAAGGCTGGCGCGCCCGAGAGGATTTGAACCTCCAGCCTACGGCTCCGGAGGCCGTCGCTCTATCCGATTGAGCTACGGGCGCATGCCCAAAATCCTGATTTACTTGCTACTATTTTATATTTTATGCTTTTCTCTGTCAATGAATCGTTAAGGCTATTTGAAAAATCATGCCTTCTACAGAACATAATTCCTTCTTATACTCAAGATACATGTTTATCTTTATAGGTCTTGAACTTTCCCCTTTATAACCCCGATCGTAGGGGTAGACCCCTATAAACCCCTGAAAAAAGGACAAAAACAAAAGGCAGAAAATATAAAAACAAAGCCCACTGAGGAGCGTCACATCCCTTTTTAGAATATTTTTATTTTCCTCTGTTATATTAGCTTTTAAATCTCTCTCTGTTCAGTTTCAGCATTGTTTATAACCAGAACCTCATTCAGAAAAAGCCTTTAGTTAAGCTCTCGAGGCTCGAAAGCAACTGGTAACTGACTTGTCATAGGCTTTTATAGCGATTTCTCCCCTTTTTCCCCCCTTCGCAGTAATTTCTTGGTCCAGAGCAAAGGGAGAAAGATTTTGATGATAGATTCTGAAGCACCAAAGTATGAAAAACAACTTCCATTCCTCTCCAATCTGTGAATACCGGTATATTATATTCACGAGACCTTAACCTTCACATGATTTATGTGTTCTGCAAAATATACACCACTAAACCAGATGACGAGGTCTCTCTGGCCATGATTAAAAATGCCACAATTCTGGAGACAAATACTGGCTTTTAGCTTCAGAGTGCTACTCTGGTCTTAGGGGAAAGTTCAGAAGGATCTATCTCGATTATGCAATAGTTGTAGCAGTTGACAACCCGGGTATTAAAAAGCTGGTCTTCTCGACTTTGATTGTGGTCATAGATGTGAACGTGGCCATGGAGGTGGTAACGGGGTTGATATTTTTTGATGATATGGGTAAAGGTGGAAAAACCCCGATGAGCGAGATCGCTTCCCTCATGAACCCCCTGGGGAGGAGCATGGGTTACCAGAATATCTAAAAACCTTCCATAGCGGATTTTACACCACCGGAGTGAGGGAAGTAACCGCAGGTATTTAAAATACATCTCTCTTTCGGTGTATTGATGGATGCCTCCATTGTACCAGTAGGAGCCCTCTAACCCAGCGATAATTATTCCCTGGTAAGTAATCACTTTTTCATCTAAATTTGTCCCTCCGGCCAATATCCTCTTTCCCCCCGAGGGGTCGTGATTTCCATGGACAAAAAAGAGGGGAACGTTGAGATTGGTAACTATGAAGTCAAGATAGTGCTCAGGAAGGTCTCCGCAGGAAATGACGCACTCTACGTCTTTAAACCTTTCCTGGCAAAAATCACTATAAACTCGGGGGTCTATCCGATCGCTTACGGCTAAAATCTTCATTTATTGAATTATACAATAGGTTTGAAATTATGTTAAGAAAAACTACCAAATTATAGCGCAAAACAACTTACAGCGTGAGATTAAAATAAAAAAACAAAAAAATGAGAAAAAACTAAAATAATTGCGCCGGGAAAATATATTCCCGTACTACAGCGGGAACCCTCATAGCTCTCTCCTTGAAAAAATTTTCCATAGAAGGGAACATTACAGCGTTCTTTGTGGTTAACTATGATTTGTAGTATAATAGGGAGCGAATTTAAAAAAGGTGAAAAGCTATGAAACGAGATTATTACGAAGTCTTGGGAGTAAGCAGAAACGCTACCTCAGAAGATATAAAAAGAGCCTACCGTCGCCTGGCTCGTCAATATCACCCTGATGTCAATCAAGGAGATAGCAACGCGGCAGAAAAATTTAAAGAGATTAACGAAGCTTATCAGGTGTTATCTGATGAGCAAAAGAGAGCTACTTACGACCGTTTTGGCCACTCTGCTTTTGAAGGAGCTAATCAGGGAAACTATGGGGGATTTGGAGCAGATTTTGACCCCTTTGCTGATTTTTCTAACTTTGGCGATATTTTTGACTTCTTCTTTGGTGGAGGAACTCAGTATCGTAGAGAGCGCCGCCCCAAAGCAACGAAAGGGCAGGACATAAAAATAGAAATTACCTTAGAATTTGAAGAAGCAGCTCGAGGAGTGGAAAAGGAGATTTCTTTCTCCCGGACAGAGATTTGTTCCGATTGCCAGGGAATAGGAGGAAAGAAAAAAGTTGCCTGTCCTCATTGCCAGGGAAAAGGAGAAGTTCGTCATACCCAAACTTCCTTGTTCGGTTCGGTGGTTACCTCTCGACCTTGCTCTTATTGTCAGGGTCGGGGATGGATAGCAGAAGACCTTTGTTCGTCTTGTCGAGGAAGCGGTAAGCTCAAAAAGGAGAGAAAAATTAAAATCAAGATCCCCGCTGGAGTGGATAGCGGTTACCGCTTGCGTGTGGCTGGAGAGGGAGAAGCGGGAGAAAATGGAGGACCACCGGGTGACTTATATGTTCACATTAAGGTCAAACCTCATCCAGTTCTGGAGAGAAAAGGCTCAGACCTCTATTATGATCTGGAGCTGAGTTATCCTCAATTGGTTCTGGGCGATGAAGTAGAAATACCCACCTTGCGAGGCACAGAAAAGATCCGTATTCCTGCTGGAACTGAAAGCGGAGCTTCATTGCGTCTGCGGGGTAAGGGATTACCTGACCCCCGGATTGGTAGCCGGGGAGATCAAATAATCAGAGTCAAACTCCGTATGCCTCGTCGGTTAACTCTGGAGCACCGACAGGCTCTGGAAAAGCTTATGGAACTAGAGCGAGTAGAAAACAGCCTCGAAGGAAACGGTGACAATCGCAAACAAAGCGGAGTATTTGAGCGCTTAAAGGAGGCTTTTAATCGCCCTGAGTAATAATGAGTCGTTTCCTCTTTTACTCTCCTTTGGTAACCAATGAAGTAATTTTACTCTCTCCAGAGGAGAGCCATCATCTTTTAGTAGAAAGAATAAAACCTGGTTCTTCTGTCTTCCTGTCCGATGGAAAAGGAAACTTATTTCGGGGAATTTATGAGGGAGAAAAAAGAGGGAGAGCCCAGATAAGAGTGGAAGAAAAAGTAGGGGAAGAAAAGCGGAGTTTTGATCTTGTGGTGTGGCAAGCCGTTTTGAAAAGTCCCTCCCGGATGGACTGGGTAGTAGAAAAATTGACCGAGATAGGAGTATCACAGATAGGTTTTTTCTCCTCCCATCGTTCACTTAAAAGCACTATCCCTCCAGAAAAAATGGAAAGATGGGAGAAAATCGTTCTGAGTGCCTGCAAACAATCAGGGAGAACAATTTTCCCTGATTTGATATTTTTAGAGCAATGGGAAGATTTTATATTTTCCCTTAGCAATTCTCCTGGAACAGTGATTTTAGCCGACCCGGAAGGAAATGAAGCTCTCTGGTCTTTTCTCCAGGAGAGAAAAGAGAGGAGTTTTCAAATAGTGATAGGACCAGAAGGTGACTTGACCAGAGAAGAAAGAGAAGAAATTTTAAAAAAAGCCCAGGGGAAACGTATAAAGTTAAGTAAAAAAATTTTGCGGAGTGAAACAGCCAGCCTTTTTTCTGCCTCAGTAGTAACTTCTTTTCTGGAGGACACATGAAAGTAGCGATAAAGACTTTAGGATGTAAAGTAAATCAGGTGGAAAGCGATATATTAACCACCACTTTTTCCCAGGAAGGAATAGAAGTGGTAAATTTTGGAGAGAAAGCTGACCTGTATATAGTGAACAGTTGTGCAGTGACCAGAGAAGCAGAAAACAAAACTCGACAACTGGTAAACAGAGTCTTGCGAAATAACCTTGCCCCTCGAGTAATATTGACCGGCTGTTATGCCCGCCTGATCTCTCAGGAGGAGAAAAATCCATTTGAGGAGCCGGTTTTTTTGTTACCCGATTTTCCCAAAGAAAAAGAAATTTTAAATTTAGTGGGAAAATGGTGGGGGAAAAAGTTTACTCTTGCTGAATACCCCCTCCCCTCTCGAGCTCGTGTCTGGCTCAAGATAGAAGATGGTTGCGATCATTTCTGCAGCTATTGCTTAATTCCCCACCTTCGAGGCAATATAAAAAGCGAGAAAAAAGAAAAAATTATAAGGCAAGCTCAAGCACTTGAGAGAAGAGGAATAAGAGAAATAGTCCTTTGTGGAGTGAATTTAGGCTATTACGGAAAAAATAGAGGAGAAAAGGAGCTCATCAACCTTTTAGAAGAGTTGGTGGACAATACCACTCTGGTGCGTTTTCGGTTGAGCTCTTTTGAGCCATTCCTGCTGGATGAAGAATTCATTAAGCGTTACTTTTCACTGCAAGATAGAGTTTGTCCTCATTTTCACCTTCCTCTGCAGAGTGGTAGCGACCGAGTTTTGAAAAGCATGAGGAGAGGCTACGACACTGCTTATTATCGAGATCTTGTTTCTCTGCTGCGCAGCTACTGTCCTGCAGTCGCCATTTCCACTGATATCATAGTGGGATTTCCCGGAGAAGAAAAAGAGGATTTTGAAAACACCATCAGCTTTTCTCAAGAAGTAGGCTTTTCTCGAACTCACATTTTTGTGTTTTCTCCTCGCCCGGGAACGCCAGCTTTCCTCTGGGAAAAAGAAAAGGGAATCCCCAAAAAAGAGAAAAAAAACCGAGAAAAAATTCTCCGGGAAGTGGCCAGGGAAACTCAAAAAAATTATCACCGCCTTTCCCTGGGTGAAAAGCTGAAAGTCTTAGTAGAATCAGTACAGGATGGGATGGGCTCAGGGTATTCTGAAAATTATATACCAGTTAGATTTAGAGGAAACCCCGAAGAGGGAGAAATAGTAGAGGTAACAATAGAAAAAGAAGAAAATGGTTTTTTAGAAGGGAAATCATAACTCCTCTACATAATAAAAGTTTAGAAAAAGCAGCCCACAGCGTAGAAGAGAACTATAAGGGAGTGAAATCCCATATGGCTGACTCCCGGAAGAGAGAAAAAAACAGACAGCCTACGGCGTAAGCAAAAAAGAAAGAAACTGAAAACGCAGAAGAACAAAAACTAATGAGAGGATAAAATACCCCTCGGTAGATTTCCGATTAAAGATTTCGGGCCTGACAAAAAAAGAACAATAGGAAAACCTCCCCTATAACTCCTCGAAAAGGACAATATAGAAAGGCTGAATAATAACGCTGAAAAAATATCATGGTGTTGAGAGATAAAAAGTGTCTCTCCCGACTTGCGATAAACCGTTCAGGAAATTACCACATAGACGAAAAGACGAGCCCCAATGACAGTTCAGAAAGAATGTATTACTGTAGAAAAGAATATTGCAATGGTTTTGCGGTTAACTATAATTGAAACTATATAATTTAAGAAGTCGTATACTCAAGAGGAGGTGAAAAAGTGCGGAAATGGTGGATTATCTTAATATCAGTATTATGTTTCCTTTCTTTCTTCCCCGGAAAGGGATATACTCAGGAAGAGCTTTTATCAGTTAGAGTAATAAAGTGTACACGCCCCCACTATCTAAAAGCAGAAGTCATCTCCCCCGATGAGGGAAAGGAAGTTTCGATAAAGTTAGCAGGAATCAAGTCTCCAATAGGGCGAGCTGAAATCTATAAAAAAGCGCTAAAAAGAGTGAAAGAGCTAACTTTAAATCAGGACTTAAAGTTTGATTTTGCTTTAGGCTACAGCGAGGAAGAGGAAGTATGGGTGGGGTATCTTTATATACCGGAAGGAGATGAGTGGAAAATAGTTAATGCTGAACTTCTAAGGGAAGGGTTGGTAGAATTAGACGAAAAAACAGCAGGAGAAAACATGCTGGGTTATTTAATTTCTGCTCAAGAAGAAGCACAGGAGCAAAAAGTAGGATTGTGGTCTTCGCCTGAACCTCAAAAAAGAGAAAAGAGAGAGGAGTGTCCCGGTTGCATAAGATAAAAAAAAGTTTGAAGCCTCAAAATTGGTTCATTTTATTAATTTTAGGACTGAGTAGCGCTTTTTTGCTTTACGGCTGCGTACCAACACCGACTCCCCCCGAGAAAGCACCAGATTTTACTCTCCCGGACATGGAAGGAAACCTCTTTACTTTGAGTGAAAAAGAAGGGCAACCAGTAGTACTTTGCTTTTTCACAACTGGATGTTATTACTGCCGGATGGAAGTACCTTACCTCAACGCTATTTATCAAGAATATAAAAATACTCACGGACTTTTAGTGGCAGGAATTGCAATAGGTGAGCCTCAAGATGAGGTGCAAAATTATATAGACACTTACGGAGTAGAATATCCTGTTCTTCTTGACTCCCAAGAAGAAGCGGCCGATAGCTACGGGGTTTACCCCGTCCCCCACCTTTTCTTTATTGACCGGGAAGGATATATTGAGGTAGACCATATCGGACTAATAGACCAAAATAAATTAGAAAGTTATGTGCAAAGAATAATTTAGTCATCTTACAATTAAAGTATTCAGCATAATGTGAAAGCAAAGACAGTAGAGACACTCAAAGATTAGACTTTGCAAAGAGGGTATCATAGCACCATGTGCCCACCTATAATAAAACACCGGGGAAGGAAAAATCCCCCGGTGTTTTTTATCCTAATATGGCTCTCAAATCTTCTTCTGGCGTGGTAATAGGAATAAGATTAAATTGTTCTTCGAGTACTTGATAAACCGGGTCTTTTACAAAAGCAGGCATACTTGGCCCTAAGCGTATATTTTTTATTCCCAGATGAAGAAGAGTGAGTAAAATAGCGACTGCCTTTTGCTCATACCAGGAAATAATCATAGAAAGTGGAAGAGAGTTAACATCGGTTTGGAAAGCATCAGCTAAAGCTCGGGCAATCTGAATGGCAGAATAAGCATCATTACACTGCCCCACATCAAGGAGTCGAGGAATACCATCAATTTCTCCAAATTCTAATTTATTGAAGCGATATTTACCACAGGCCAGGGTGAGGATGAGGCAGTCTGAAGGGACCATCTGGGCAAATTGAGTGTAGTAATTTCTCCCTGGTTTTGCCCCATCACATCCTCCAATCAAAAAGAAATGGCGAATATTGCCTTCTTTTACTCCTTTAATCACTTTATCTGCTACTCCAAGAACTGCATTACGGGCAAACCCTACCATTATGTTTTTCTCTTCTTCACTCTCAGAGAAACCCCTTTCCCTCAGAGCAGCTTCAATTACTGGACTGAAATCCCGATTACTTATATGATGTACCCCCGGCCAGGCTACCAAACCACTGGTAAAAATTCTATCTTTATAGCTTTCCCTGGGTTTTTGAATACAATTGGTAGTCATCAGTATAGCTCCGGGGAAAACATCGAATTCTTTTTGTTGATTCTGCCAGGCACCACCATAATTTCCCACTAAATGAGGATATTTTTTGAGACCTGGATAACCATGAGCAGGAAGCATCTCCCCATGAGTATAAATATTGATACCCCTACCCTCAGTTTGTTTGAGGAGTTCTTCTAAATCCTTCAAGTCATGCCCGGAGATCAGAATGGCTTTACCTATCACAGGAGTTATTCTCACCGGAGTGGGTACAGGATGACCATAGGTAGAAGTATGGGCCTCATCCAGAAGAGCCATCACTTTCAAATTATATTCTCCCACCTGCAAAGCACGAGAGAGAAGCTCATCCAGAGTGAAATTGTCACTGGCTAAATAATCAAGGGTGCGGTGGAAAAAAGTATATATTTCCTCATCTTCTACTCCTAAAATTTGCGCATGATCAGCATAGGCTGCCATACCTTTAAGTCCATAAATAATTAAATGTTTAGCTCCGGCTACCGATTCTCCCCATCGCTCTATATCCTTTTCCAGAGTTACTTCTTCCCCTTGTTTTACCAGCTCACCAAAATTAGAAGCGGGAATCCAGGCAGCAGGTCCAGAAAGCTCTTCCGGTGAAATTCCCTCTTGAGCGCAGGCAGCAAGATACATATTCCTGGCTTTCTCTTTCATTTGATAAGCTTTATGAATTAATCCCTCCAATCTTTTCGGATCAAAATCCACATTGGTAACAGTAGTAAAAAGAGCTTCCAGGACAAAAACATCAACTTCCCGGTCTCGACTTCCTAAGTCTTGCGCTCTTTTAGCATACATAGAAATCCCTTGAGTAGCGTAAATTAGAAGGTCTTGCAAAGCTGCAGTTTCTGGATCTTTACCACACACTCCAAAATTAGTACATCCCGTTCCTCCCGCAGTTTGCTCACATTGATAACAGAACATGTAAAGCACCTCCTTACGATTTTAAGTTTCTACTTAACTAAATCTTTCAATTTTTTACTGGCAAAATATTCTTTTATTTCTCGTTCTGCCTTTTCTATTACTCCCCCAAAAATACAGGTAGAAAAAAGACAAATCTTGCTTTTAAGCAGACACTCACGAGGCATAATAGCCCCTTCCACCGCTTCATAAATAGTTAAGAGACTAGCCTCTTCTCCCTCTTTTGTTAAAGTATATCCACCCTGAGGACCTCGGGTAGCAGTCACCAATCTCGCTTTAGCTAATTTTTGCATTACTTTAGCTAAATGGGCTTCTGAGGCCTCGCATTCTTGAGCCATGTCTTTGACAGTGAGAAAGCCCCCTCTATTCTGGATTAAAAGAGCCATGCTGTGAATGGCCAAGGAAGCTGCTTCTGAAATTTGAACCAGATGCATTTTTTTCTCCTTTCAGGTATTATGATACCTAAATACCTAAATTTGTCAAGAAACGATTCTAAAAAATTTTTCCAGGGAAAAATTAGACTCTTACTTGATATTTTCTCGCCAGGTTTTCATCATAAGGAGCTCTTCTTCCCGGGCAATTTTCCCGAGAACAGAGCTGACAATTTTCAAAATCTATTTTAGCAGGAAACCAGATTCCTGAAACAGATTTAACCGGAATCATGAGACAACTCTCGGTTAACTCCACTCCCACTTCTTTTACCGGGTCACCCAACAAAGCGAAAAGCTTTCTTTGTTCTTCCATGGGCCAATCAGGCAGGGAGCCAGGATTCATGGCTGCTACTTTTTCCAGGTGAAACTTCTCTTTTAAATCCTCGAGTAGATGAGAGATAGCTTGCCTCAAAGCCCATTCTTTTATTTCTGCCGCCCAAAAAGCTTCCAGCATATCCTCAAATCGACTGGACCACTCCTCCAATTCCCTTCCTGAGGTAGCCACAAAAGGAAAAACTCGATAAACATCTTCCAGATTAGTCCTCAAAACCTTGCTACAAAAAGTTATCCCTTCAATGGTAATTTTGTTTTCCCCTTTTTTATCTATGTAAGCCACCCGATACATTCCTCGGGGACTGCTCACTTTTTTAGCTTCTCTTAACAACTCTCTGACTCTCTGGGCATCCTCACTTCCCTCTTCTAAGTGAAGTTTTCTCAAAAGTTTTCCTTCTTCTACTTCCCAGGGAATATCTTCCAAAATTACCTTTTCCACAGCTTTTCCTCCCTCTTCTATATTAAATGACTCAATTCTACCATATTGCTATTATCTTTAAATACTCTTGGATTCCTGATAGAAACATTCAGGAATGACAGACAAGAGAAGCAACAGAACCCACTCAGGGGTGGCAACACGGAGATCTTTTCCTCCGTGTTATTTTTTTATCTTTCTCTTTTGTCTTTTTGTATTTTTGTCTTTTCAGGGGGGGTTATGAGGGGGAATATTCCCCCTCATAGTTATTTCACCTTCACTCTAACCCTCTGGAGGGAGAGGGTGAAGGTGAAGAAGTCTCCCGTTAAGGCTTCCCCCCTCCTCCGTCGTTCCCAAAATTCTTAATTGGGAATCTAATGAGGGTATTTTATCCCCTCGTTAGTTTTTGTTCCTCTGCGTTTTCAGTCTCTTTCTTTTTTGCTTACGCCGTAGGCTGTCTGTTTTTTCTCTCAGTAGTCTTTGTTTTTTTATGTCTTTTTGTATTTTTTCTTTTAACTCTTTAAAAGGGGCCAGAGGGAACCTCCCTCTATAGTTAGAGGTCATAAAGGGGTACTCCCCTTTATTGTTCTACGCCATAGGTAGTTCTGTATTTTTGCCTTTCAGGGAGTGATAGGGGGCGCATCCCCCCTATAGTTCGGAGTTATAATGAGGACATTCTCCCTGGTTTTTTATATAATCGCATATTGCATTATTGTTTCTTGATCTGCCTCTTCTCTCTTTAACTCTTTGGTTATTCTCCCTTTGGAAATTACCAGTATTCTATCAGAGAGAGCGAGAATCTCTGGAAGCTCCGAAGATATGAGAATAACTCCAATACCTTCCTTTGCCAATTCGTCAATTAAATGGTGAATCTCTGCTTTCGACCCCACGTCTATTCCTCTCGTGGGCTCATCCAATATCAAAACTTTGGGCTTCAAAGCTAACCATTTAGCTAAAACCACTTTCTGCTGGTTTCCACCTGAGAGATTATTAACTGCTTGAAAAATACTAGGAGTTCTTATACTAAGCCTTTCAACAAGGCTCTCTGCCAGGGAATACTCTTTCTCGAAGTTAATAATACCGTTGGAAAACATAAAGGGCAAACTAGGAAGAGAAATATTTTCATATACTGCCATAATAAGAATAAGGCCTTGAAATTTTCTATCCTCAGGAACAAGCCCAATACCCATCTTTACTGCATCGTTGGGGGATTGTATTTCTACTTTCTCTCCCTCTATAAATATCTCACCAGAAGTTTTAAGATCCGCTCCAAAAAGCGCTCTCATGATTTCCGTTCTCCCCGCTCCTACAAGTCCAGCAATCCCTAAAACCTCTCCCCTTTTAAGGGAAAAGCTCACATCCTTAATCATAGGGAGGCGGGAAAGGTTACGAACCTCTAAAACAACGTCGTCAGAGCTTACCTCTACTCTGGGTACAACCCTTACATCCCTTCCTACCATCAATCTTATGACTTCACTTATCCTGGTTTCTTCGCAAGAAAGCTCTCCTACCCGTCGGCCATCTCTCAATACTACTATTCTATCTGCAACTGCGAAAACCTCTTCTAACCTGTGAGTTATGAATATTATAGATATTCCCTCTTCTTTTAACTTTTTCATTATTCCAAAGAGCCTCTCTGACTCTTCCTTTGACAGGGCAGAAGTGGGCTCATCCATAATAATTAGCTCTGATTCTGAAGCTAATGCTTTTGCTAGTTCTACTATTTGCTGTTGAGCTACCGTAAGGTCTTCCACTAAAACATCAGGTGAAACCCCTAAACCCACCATCTTCAACAATCTTTCAGCTTCGGTTTTTGCTCTCTCGTAATCAAAAATGTCAAATTTTCTGGTAGGCTCATTCCCCAGAAATATATTAGTAGCAATATCAAGATTAGGAACAAGACTAAATTCCTGATAAATCATAGATATACCCAGTTGCCGGGCGTGGTGGGGGTTTCTTGCTTCAATTTCTTTACCTTTAAATATAATTTTCCCCTCGTCCTTCTTAAAAACACCGGTTAAAATTTTCATAAGAGTGGATTTGCCTGCTCCATTTTCCCCTACTAAAGCTAAAATTTCTCCTTTATAAACCTCCAAATCCACCTCAGAAAGAGCCTGAACCCCGGGAAATGCCTTGGAGATCTTCTCCATCTTCAATAGTAACTCTTGTTCCAAATGTATTCTCCTCCCAATCCCTCCTGATAAAAGAGGGGGGGAACCCCCCCTCTCAGTTTCTTACCAGCCTTCTACAGGAATTCCCAGGCCGATGAGTTTTTCTCTATACTCTTCTACACTATCTGCCTCTAAAACCCGCAAGGTCTCAACATAGGCGTCAGCGGCTACAACATCTACTCCAGTATCCACTATTCTATCTTCAGGCAATTCTGCAAGGGCAGCATCTACACCATCTGCCACCATCTTAGACAGAAGCTCTACACTCTTATAACCCATCATATAGGGTCTCTGTCCTATGGTTGCTGCAATGGCACCTTCTTTTATCAATTGCATGTGTTCTGCTGTAGTATCGAAACAGACCACCAGCACTTCTCCCACTTTCCCTGCAGTTTTAATAGCTTTTGCTGCAGCAGGACCATTAATGGCATAAACTCCGAAGAATCCTTTAAGGTCCGGGTAAGTGAGTAGCGCTTGTTCTACCAGAGTTACAGCTCTTCCTGTATCTTCAAAGTCACAGAGTGCAGGCTTTGTCACTACCACTATATTTTCATTGTCAGCTATGCCATCCGTAAAACCTCTCATTCTCTCCAGGGAGTTCATAGCAGTGAGAGAACCAGTACCTATGGCTACCTTACCCCCTTCAGGTCCTAAGAGTTGCGACATCACTTGCCCTGCCAATTTACCAGCACTGTAGTTGTCAGTTCCAATATAAGCTATCCTTTCACTTTCGGGAGCATCGGTATCCAGGGTGATTACCGGTATCCCCTTGCTCATTGCTGTTGCAATAGTGGGAGCAAGAGCAGTAGGATCAGAAGGAGCAATCGCTATCCCATCAACTCCCATTGCTATAAATGATTCCATTTGAGAAATTTGTGCCTGAATGTCCTCCTTTTGAGGTACAAAGAATGTCGCTTTCACCCCCAGGTCTTCAGCTGCTTTCTTTACTCCCAGCTCTACCTCTGCCCAGTAAGGATGGACAGATTTTCCAATGACTGCTACGTGAATTTCTTCAGCATACCCTGCAGAAACAAACAAAATCAGGAAACAAAGAGCAAAAATTAAGGATAATTTAAGCTTCCTCATTTTACTGAACCTCCTTTTTAAGTATTTTTATGTTAGTTCTAAAACAGAAAATGCTTAAAATCTTATCACCCCCCTTAAACATTTGCCTCACCCCACCTTACTCTTTCGCTTTCTCCAGACATCTATTGTTACAGCTGCAACAATAACAAGACCCATAACCACATCATGCCAGTAAGAAGAAATCTCCAAAAGAATCAGCCCATCGTAAATAACGCTCATTATGGTAGCTCCTATAAGAGCGCCCAGGATTGTCCCCTCTCCTCCTGCAAGAGATGCTCCTCCAATTACTGCGGCGGCTATAGCATTTAATTCGTATCCACTACCCACTCCTGCTTGTCCCTGGCTTAATCTTGAAGCAACGATTATTCCTGTAACTCCAGCCAAAAAGGAATTAAATACGTAAGCAAATATTCTCCTTCTATCCACATTAACTCCAGAAAGCCTCGCCGCCTCAATATTT
>NZ_JAAYFP010000184.1:0-5427 GCF_012728195.1 Candidatus Sordicultor fermentans | reverse complement strand
TTTATCTTTATTGGTGTTTTCCAATTCAGCACTCCATCAATAAGTTTATTTAGAATAAGGAAGATTATATCTCGTCTCTATTCGGTTAATTTTCAACTCATTTTCTTCCCAGGTAAAAGTAACCTCAGCCACAGGTAGCATGTTCTCCTCTTCTTTCTCCTGACCTTCGATCTTTTTACTGATAATCAGTTTACCCTCTTCTACTGAAAAGTAAAAAAGAGAGCTGTAAGAAGAAGGAATATTATCCCCCTGGAAAGTACTACCTTTATCTTTCAGCAGCTGGATAGCTTCCACCAATGCTCCCTCTATTTTATATTCCTCCTTGAATTTCTCAATGTGAGCATCTTCTACTTGATAATGAAGAAGCACATTGCCAAGAAACCAGGAAGAAATAATAAGTAAAAAACTAACTACTACCAGGATGAAGATATCTATCATACCGGATTCTGAGCTAACCTCGGTTTGTAATTTCTTCCCCATTTTTCTGGCCATTTTCTACCCTCCCTTTTAAGGAGATAAAGCTCTACAGGAATCAATCATCGATGTGCTTTCTTTTCTAACGCTTCTAACAATCGCTAACACTATACAGGACAGGAAGATTATAACAGATACAGGGAAAGTACCGCTATTTTCAATAGCTTTACAGTGAAACTTAAAAGATTATAATATAGAGGCAAAGAAAACCCTCGATTATTTTATCGAAAACCAAAGAGTGGAAAATGAGAGAGCAAAAATTTTCTTCAGAAGAAATTCCCAGTAATCCTCTGGCCTCCAAGGCTTACTACGCCAGATTAGAGGCCTGGATCAGTATATTAGTGAATTTTACCCTTTTTGGGATAAAACTTTACTATGGCCGCCTTTCTCAAAGTTTAGCTCTTACTGCCGATGCTTTTGAAACATTGTCCGATGTAGCTACTTCTTTAGCCATTTTCTTCATTGCCCGAGAGCTCGATCGTCCCCCAGACCGAGAACATCCTTTCGGGCATGGTCGGTTAGAAGATACCACTACTCTTATTATAGCCGTTCTTCTTTTTATTGTAGGCATTCAATTCTTAATTCAAGGTTGCCAGAGGATTTTTCATCCTTCTCCTATTCAGTTTTCTTTACCGGCGCTTTTCGCCATACTAATAGGCATGGGAGGAAAAGAAATTTTGGCGCAGGTAGCCTTTTTTCTGGGGAAAAAGGCATCTAATTCCGAACTTCTCATCGCTAAAGCCTGGCATCATCGTAGTGACGCTTTAGACTCTCTGCCTGTTTTAGTAGTGTTTTTGTTTCCTCGTTATCCCTGGTTGGATGGAGTTAGCAGTTTATTCACCTCTACCATTATCATCTTGATGGCTAGCAAAATTTTGCGGGGCTCGGTTTCTCGGCTGTTAGGAAGAAGCATTTCTCCTGAAGAGAAGGAGAAGATCTTGAATATAACTTCCCAATTTAAGGAAGTAGATAATGTTCACTCTATTCACCTCCATGATTACGGAGGTAAAGGAGTTATTACTATGCATATTGAAGTAGATGGAAGCCTTTCAGTTAAAGAGGGGCATGATCTGTCCGAAAAAATAGAAAAAGAAATTAAAGAACAAACGGGCTTTGAGGGAATAGTCCACATAGAGCCTCTTAGCGAAGAAAAGTGATTATTATTCTACCGTCACGTCTTTAATTAAGTGACGAGGTTAGCCCGTATTACATCTTCTCTCCAGAACTATATAAGTAATCCAAGAGTTGCAGAGAAACAATGGCTAAAAGAGAGCTAAGCAGCTCTTCTATATCAGAAGAAACTATTTTACCTGCTTTTCAATTTCCCCTTTCTTACCAAAATTACAATTACCACTTCCAGGTCTATTAGCGATAGGGTCATCCTTCATTTCTCTAGTAATTAAGTCTTCTGCCCAGAGCAGGCTATCTCTTTTAACTTTAAAGATCTTAATGCCGGAGGATAAAAAAGCTCTCGTCCGGAATATAGAAAGTCTCAAAAAAGATAGCATTATTGAGCCAACTAAATGATAGAATCGCTTTCTTCCAACTTACTTCCTGAATAAAGCAAAGCGCTAAAAGCAAAAAACTGTTCTCTGGTAAAGAAAAGGCTGGTAGAAGCAATTCCAGTTTTTCACTTCCACTCGAGCGGAAATTATATCTTGAGACAAGGAGTAAGAGAACTACTATTCATCACGCTACATATAGAAAAAACTATTGCTCCCTTACAACAGGAAAGATTACCACTACTAATACATGAGCTGTTTCTCTTGATTGGAAAACACGTATAACTGGATGCCTCTATCTAGTGCTGAATATCTCCATCGTCCTGATATATCCAAGCAGGCTAAAACTATATCGATTACGAAAGCTATTGCAGAGGGCAGACGATAGATAGGGGAATTGAGGATGAGTAGAATAAGTTTTTAACAAGTTACGTTTAGTCTTTAAAGGAGTGGTTAGTGAAATTTCCCCATAGTTCTGTTCTATATAAGTCCTTATGCAGAGGGCTGCAGTTATTTGACAAGGAATGCTCCTGACTTAAAAAGATGTAAAGATATTCTCTTATCGGAAAAATTTTTGAAAAGCTTAATTATATGATAAAATTAGTAGTAATAGCTGAATTAAGAAGTGTATCTTTGTTTTGCAGGTGAAAAAGTGATAAAGTCCTCGATCAGCAAAGAAGAATTATTAGAAGAGATAAAAAGCGAGGTAAAAACATGTACCCTTTGTTCCCTTTCTCAGAGCAGAACTAAAATAGTCTTTGGAGAAGGGGACCCTGATGCATTGCTTATGTTCGTTGGAGAAGCACCTGGAGAAGAAGAAGACCGAACCGGAAGACCTTTCGTAGGTAAAGCCGGCCAGTTACTCACTAAAATCCTTCAATCAGTAGGTTTAAAAAGAGAAGAAGTATATATTACCAATATAATAAAGTGTCGTCCCCCGGGCAATAGAACCCCTGCTCAAAGCGAAATGGATAGTTGTTTTCCTTATCTGGAGGCTCAAATCGCTATTATCAATCCTTCTATAATCATAACCTTAGGTGGCACTTCTACTCTTTACCTTTTAGGCAAAAAAGAACCTATCAGCAAACTTCGGGGTCAGTGGTTTGATTGGCGAGGAGGAAAAAAAATCTTTCCCATGTTCCATCCCAGTTTTCTCCTCCGTTATAATTCTCGACAACCAGGATCTCCCCGATATTTAACCTGGAAAGACATTCAAGAGGTTAAAAGGACATATGACCTTTTGAAACAAAGTTCTTAGGCAATGTGTTATAATAAAAAGAATTCCTTTTGAGGGAGGGACTTAATATGAGTTATTTAGATTCCTTAAAAGCATTCACTACTGAGCAAGTAGTAAAGCTAATGGTAAACTCTTTGCGCAATGCTTCTGATGAAAACATCATCAGACTCACCTATCTGGCGGAGAAGCTTACTCCTATTGAGTATTATCGAGACCAAATTCGAGCGCTTCGTCAAATGTTTGAAGAACAAAGACCCCAGATAGTGTTAGCCCGCCGTGTTCTACAAGAAACTCATCCCAATGTAAGAGAGAAACTCGTAGTTAATCTCATCGTTAAGAGCATTCTTTTGGGAGTTCCCAAAAGACAAAAATTAGAAAAAGAGTTAGGAGTACAGGTTCCTTTTTTCTTTGTCGTAAGCCCTACTATGAGATGTAATCTTAACTGTTATGGTTGTTATGCTGGGCAGTATCGCAAAGAAAGTGATATGCCCATCGAGCTTCTGGATCGCTTATTCAATGAAGCCGAAGAAATGGGCATGAATTTCCTCACTATTTCTGGAGGAGAGCCATTCATCCGAAAAGAACACCTAGATCTTTTTGAAAAACACCCCGATATAGCTTTCCAGATTTATACTAACGGTACTTTGATTAATCAGGAAGTGGCTAAACGCTTAGCCCAAATGGGTAACGTTTATCCCGCTATAAGTGTAGAAGGCTACGAAAAAGAGACTGATGAACGTCGAGGAAAAGGAACATTCAAAAAAATCATGCAAGCCATGGAAGCTCTACGTGATGAAGGAGTGCTTTTTGGCTTTTCCATTACTGCTACCCGTCATAATACTGAATTAGTATCCAGCGATGAATTTATAGAATTTTTGATTAACAAAGGGTGTGCCTTCGGGTGGTTTTTCACTTACGTTCCCATAGGTAAAAAACCCGATACTTCCCTAATGCCTACTCCAGAACAAAGGCTTCATCTCCGCAACCAAGTACACCGCATTCGTTATGAAAAACCAATTTTTATCGGTGACTTCTGGAATGACGGGCCATACGTGGGAGGTTGTATTGCTGGAGGAAGAAGATACTTCCATATCAATAACGCTGGAGACGTAGAGCCTTGCGTATTCTGCCATTTTACTGTAGATAACGTAAAAGATAAATCTCTAAAAGAAGTTTTTTCCTCTCCTTTCTTCCGAGCTATCCAGAAAGAACAACCTTATGATAACAACCTGATGAGGCCTTGCATGCTCATTGACGTTCCCGAAGTTCTACGAGAAGTAGTAGAGAAATATGGGGCTCGCCCCAGCCATGAGGGAGCAGAAACCCTGATAACTACTCTCAAAGATGAAATAGATCGATATGCGCAGGCATTTAAAGAACTAACTGACCCCATTTGGGAAACCGAGTACAAAGGAACAGTGTACTACAAGGATTACAAAACAGAGAGAAAAGAGTATCTCCGTAAATTAGAAGAAGAAGCCAATGCAAATCGAGAAAAAACAAAAGTAGGAGTAAATTAAAAACAGGCTTTATTTTTAGGGTAAATCCCAGGGTGGAAACTATGCCCTGGGATTTTTTTTACTTTACTCAAAGACCCTTCCCCAAAAATTATTTTATCCAAAGCATAAAAACATTATTTATAAGGCCACCTGGGAACTTTTTGGTAATCTCCAGGGTTTATAAGGGGACTTCCCCTATACTGATGAAAAAGCTTTTCTCAATAGTTCTCGCGTTTTTAGCCTTTTTTATTTATGTCGCAGCAAACTGCCGGTGTGGTAATTCTAATATTTTAACTCTATCTAAGTTACCTTCTAGAAGTGTTCTGCAATAATCTCTCTTTTACTTCTTTACTCGTAGTACAATTTAACAGGTTTTGCAGAATACTGTAAATTCATAAATTTAACTTTACGTCATAGACTGTACTTCTGAGAATAATTATAAAAGCGGTGATTTATTTGTAAGAAAACTTCGCTCTATCTCAACTATCTTCAGAGGGGTAAGAGAAAAACACAGGTTCCTCTCCGTATTTCTACAATCGAACCTGCTTGTTTAAATAGTCAATGGTTTGTTTTACTGCCTCAGGAAAATTAGGTTTTTGGAGAATTTCTGCTGAAACAAAACCCTGATAGTTGATGTCTCGCAAAGCTCGAAAAATAGACTCAAAATCAATATGGCCAAACCCTGGCGCCCAGCGGTTGCTATCAGCAATATGGA
>NZ_JAAYFP010000183.1:0-1950 GCF_012728195.1 Candidatus Sordicultor fermentans | reverse complement strand
GCGGCTGTCATTCTCTCATCATAAAATATTCCATTCCACTTGCTGAATTCCAGATTGGTAGTAATGATGATACTGCGTTTTTCATAGCATGCCGATATCACCTGAAAAAGTAACTGAGCACCTCCTTTCTCCAAAGGTACATAACCCCACTCATCACAAATCAAGAGGTCACATTTCTCTATCTGGTTCATAAACTTCCTCAGTTCCCCCCTCTCTTTGAGATCGGTAAGCTGATTTACAAGAGAAGCAGTAGAGAAGAACTTTACTCTTTGACCTTGATTACAGGCTTCTACTCCTATAGCAGTAGCCAGATGGGTTTTACCGGTTCCCACTGGTCCATAAAGGATTAGATTTTCTTTCCTTTTTACTGGTTCTATCTTCTTGATATCTTCCACAGTTAAAGAAGCGGGTATCTGGATATTATCAAAGCTATAACCTTCAAAAGTCTTTATCCTATCAAAGTTGGCCGCTTTAAGATTCCTATTTTTCCTGGTTATTTCTCTATGTTCCAGTTCCCGCAATAGAAGTTCTGCCAGAAAAGCTTCCTGAGTTTCAGCCTGAATATCCTGGTATTCCTGATAGAATACCTTCCCCATTTTTAATTTCTTACAGTATTCTTTTATCATTGCTTCCAGGGCTTCCATTAGTCTCTACCTCCCCAGAGTAAGTTATCGTAGGGAGAGATATCAGTATGGTATTCCTTAACTTCCGGAACTCCCAGGGGAAGTTTCAGAGATAAGTTATCTGAGTCTTCCATAGTCAGCCGACAGTAATAGGCCCATATGCTATCTCTATCTTTAATTCCCTGGTGGAGTATTTGTTGTAGGATCTGAGTGGAAACATCCATTCCACTCTTTTTAACCATCTGGGCTAACATCTTCAAAGTCTCTTTTTTGGTTTTATGGTCACATTCGGTAAAGTAGTCCTGTAACGATAGGGGAAGCTGATTAAAGAAACCAGTGTATTTTAAGGCTTTTGGTCTTTGAGCTAATAAGTCTAGATAAGGCTCCCACCTCATCGATTCTTTCTCTCTCCCGTAAAGCCGGGGATGAATAACTATGATATGATAGTCAGCATCCATTATCTCCACTGTATGAGCTCCGGCTTTTATCCATATCTGGCTGTGGGCATACTCGGGGCTAGTGGAGTATATACGATTGTCAAATTTCACTTTACCATAGTTATCAGCTTTTCCTTTCTCCAACCGGCCTACTTCAAAAGGGATTTTAGGTAAAGGAAGTAGAGCTTCTTTATCTTGGGTAAAGAGCTGAGCAATGCTACCATCTTTTTGGTAGTGGGGTCTTTTCATATCCTGGTCACCTAGGGTTAAAAGCTGACGATTGAATTCAGTGAGGTCATTAAACTCTGGTATAGGTACTAAAAAGTTCCTTCTATGATAGCCTACTTTGCTTTCTACATGCCCTTTCTCATTACCACTCCCGGGATTACAGAAGTTAGTGGAAAATCCATAATGCAGGGCAAATCTTAAGAATCCTTTATTCAAGTCTCTTGCTCCCTCTTTACCTATAGCGTTTACTACCGGAGATAAGTTATCAAACCATATCTCCCTTGGTACTCCTCCTATATGGAGGAAGATATCCTGTAGACCCTGGCATAGGCATTCTTGATTTTCTCCTTTGAATAACTGGGGATATCCTCCATTACTGTGAGGGAAAGAGAGATTGAGGTAGAAACCATCATATTTAATACCTCGTTCTATAAACTGACACTCCCCAAAGTCTACCTGAGATTCTCCTGGTTTGTGCTCCAAGGGAAGATAGGCTTTACTTCCGGAAGATAATTCTTTCTTTTTCTTTGCTACATAAGCTCTCACTGCCCGGTCAGAAACTTGGAAGTCATCTTGGTAAATCTCTTTTAACCTATTATAGACTCGTTGGGCAGTATGCCTTTGCTTAGGTCGGGCTTTTAGGTCTTCAGTAAGCCACTTAT
>NZ_JAAYFP010000182.1:0-21938 GCF_012728195.1 Candidatus Sordicultor fermentans | reverse complement strand
TCGAGCTCATATTCATCCTGAGTGGCGGGCAGAACACCTGGAAATAGAGCACTGGATAGCTCTCGTTTCTCAACTCGAGACGATAGCCAATAGTTGACTACGAGAACACTGAGGAAGGAAAAGTCCCCGGAGAGGGGAGATGAGAGAGCACTCTCAGATTTTTAGTTTGTTAGAGGAGGGTCCCCCTCCAGTTTTTTTTATGCTTCTTCTTCGCGATTATAAAGGAATTTCTCTCTGGAGGTTTGGCTCTCCAAACCTCCAGTCTTTCATTAGACGTCCGAATACCGAAAGCCTTGGAGAGGGTGGCGCATCGCCCTCTCCTGTATTTTCCTTCCACTTTTCGGGCTTTATTGCTACCCATATCTATCTGCTCTAGGCCGGAGGAGCTTTTGATGTGAACTAAATTGACAAAAAGGAATAATTATCTATCAGGTTGAGGCGATATTATCTAAATGTGAAAACTGAGGAAAACGCTTTTCCTTCAGCGTAATTTTTAATCTTTTTCGCTTTTAATCTCTTTTCTTTAATCTTACACCGTAAGTAGTTCTGTATTTTTGTTTTAGTCTTTTGGGGAGTTATAAGGGAGAGTTTTTCTTCCCCTTATAACTTGGACCTCTGATAGGGACATTCAGGAATGACGCCTCTTTCCGTCATTCCTGAAATTTTTTATCGGGAATCCAAACGCTTTTAAATACTGTGACCCCTCGCAGAACCATTCAGGAGTGACGAAAAAGGTGATAGAAACACTCAAGGGGTGACGGCAAAAAGAAGGGAGTTCATAAAGGGGAAACATTTATTCAAGAATGACGAATTTGAGGGGGTGGCGAATGCAAAAGGGAGTTATAGGGAAGGTTTCCCCCCCCTTATTGCCGGGTTTATAAGGGTTATGGTTGTGTTATAATTTAGGGGTGTATTCAGGAGGAAAAGAATTGGCTGGATTAAAGATTTTTGGGCTGATAGAGCTCAAGCTAAGCAAATTCGAGAGTTGAAAGATAAATATGTGGAGGCGGTTAACGCTCAGGAGAAAGAGGTTTCCCGTCTCTCGGATGCAGAATTACGGCACAAAACTGAAGAATTCCAAAGAAGAATTCAGGAAGGAAGCAGCTTAGATGATTTATTGGTGGAGGCTTTTGCCGTAGTTCGAGAGGTAGCAAAGAGAACAACCGGTATGCGTCCTTTTGATGTACAAATCATGGGAGGCGTGGTGCTTCATCAGGGAAAAATTGCTGAGATGGCTTCCGGCGAAGGGAAAACCCTGGTAGCTACCATGCCTGCTTATCTCAATGCTTTAGAAGGAAAAGGAGTGCATATCGTTACTGTTAATGATTATCTGGCCAAAAGAGATCGTTACTGGATGGGGCCTATTTTTGAGTTTTTGGGGTTATCGGTGGGTTTGATTCAGCATGACTCCTCTCCTGCAGAGCGTAAAAAGGCTTATCTCTGTGATATCACCTACGGGACTAATACCGAGTTTGGTTTTGATTACCTGCGAGATAATATGGTTATCCGCTTCGAAGATGTAGTGCAAAGAGAGTTAAATTACGCTATTGTTGATGAAGTGGATAGTATTTTGATTGATGAGGCGCGTACTCCTTTAATCATTTCTGGGCCAGCAGAGGAAGACACAGAAATTTATTACAAAGTGAATAAAGTGGTGAGGAGGCTATCCTATCCTGAGGACTTCGATTATGAAGAGAAGACCCGTTCCATATGGTTGACGGAAAAAGGAGTCACCAAAGTGGAAAACTTGCTTCATATCGATAATCTTTATGAGGAAACCGGGAAAGGTTCTTTAGAACACCTGGTGAGGCAAGCTTTACGGGCTCATCATCTTTATAAAAAAGACGTCGATTATGTAGTGAAAGATGGAGAAGTAATCATTGTAGATGAGTTCACTGGTCGGCTCATGCATGGACGCCGCTATAGCGATGGTCTTCATCAAGCTATAGAAGCCAAAGAAGGCCTAAAAGTGGCTAATGAAAATCAGACTTTAGCTTCCATTACTTATCAGAATTATTTTCGAATGTATAACAAAACCAGCGGGATGACGGGAACAGCTAAAACTGAAGAAAGTGAGTTTATTTACACTTATGGTATGCCGGTAGTGGTAATTCCTCCTAATCGACCTCTCCATCGAACCAATCACCCTGATGTTATTTACCGCAGGGAAGAGGAGAAGTTTGCTGCAGTAGTCGAAGAAATTGAAAAACAGAATAAAGCAGGGAGACCGGTTTTAGTGGGGACGGTTTCCATTGAAAAGTCAGAAAGGCTGAGTAATCTTCTTCACCAGCGGAAAATTCCCCACCAGGTGCTTAATGCTAAACATCATGAAAAAGAAGCGGAAATTGTTGCTCAGGCCGGGAAAAAAGGAGCGGTTACTATTTCTACTAATATGGCCGGACGAGGAACAGATATTCTTCTGGGAGGTAATCCTGATTTTCTGGCTCGAGAAGAAATGAGAAGCAAGGGGTTTAAAGAAGAAATAATTCTCGAGGCCGCAGAAGGCTTACCTACTGACTTACCAGAGGTAAAAGAAGCTCGAGAGGTTTACCGAGAGCTTCTTTCCCGGTTTAAAGAAATAACCGACCGAGAAGGGGAAGAAGTTAAAGCTGCTGGTGGTTTGCATGTTATTGGTACAGAGCGACACGAAAGCAGGAGAATTGACAATCAATTACGAGGACGGGCAGGAAGGCAGGGTGACCCTGGCTCATCGCAATTTTTCCTCTCTTTAGAAGATGACCTGTTGCGCCTTTTTGGTTCAGATAAAATATCTCAACTCATGGAAAAATTGGGAATGGAGGAGGGAGTCCCTCTGGAGCATTCTTTGGTTACCCGAGCTATAGAATCGGCTCAAAAAAGAGTAGAAGGGCATTATTTCCAGATTAGAAAGACTCTCCTTCAGTATGATGATGTGATGAATAAACAAAGAGGGGTAATTTATGAGCAAAGAAGAATGGTGCTTCGAGAAGAAAATCTTCGTCCTCACATTCTGGGAATGATGGAAGAAGTGGTTAAAGATATAGTTTCTGCTTATGCTCCAGAAAAAGTTTATCCTGAAGAATGGGATTGGGAAGGGCTGAGTCAGCGCTTGTTTTCCGTTTTAGGATGGGAGTGGAAAGTAGACGAAGAAAAAAAACTCAGCTATTATCCTTCTCTTTTGCAAGAGGATATTTTGCAGTCTTTACGAGAAATTTATGAAAGCAAAGTACAGGAAATAGGAGAACCTCTGTTCCGGGAGTTAGAAAGATATGTGCTCTTGCGGGTGGTGGATAGTTACTGGAAAGATCATCTGCGTAATATGGACCATCTCCGGGAAGGGATTGGATTACGAGCGATAGGGCAAAGAGACCCCTTTGTCGAGTATCAGCTGGAAGCTTTTGATATGTTCCAGGATATGATAGCTCATATTCGGGAAGATACCATTCGCTATATTTTACATCTACGAGTGGTCACCGAAGCTAAAAAGCCCTCATCCAGGGCTTCCTCACCTAAACCTCCTCGGGAAAAAGTGGCGACAGCGCGGAGTAAAAATAAGGTGGGAAGAAATGACCCCTGTCCTTGCGGAAGTGGTTTAAAATATAAATATTGCTGTGGGAAAAATGAATGAAAGGAGAAGAGAAAAGATGCCTGATGTAATAGAAGAATTAGAAGAAGTTAAAGGTAAACTGGAAGAAATAGGGGGCTATCTTTGACCAGTTAAATTTAGAAGAGAAAATAAGGGAAATAGAAAAGAAAATGTCCCGGGAGGGTTTCTGGGATAATAGAGGTGGAGAAAACCAGATTCTGGGAGAATACAAATCTTATCGCCAGATCTGGGAGCAATATCAGAATTTACAAGAGCGATGGAGAGAAGCACAAGAATTCAGTTCTCTGATTAGCGAAACGGACTCAGAATTTTCCGAGCTGAAAAAGGAAATTAAAAGCTTAACCCAGGAAGCAGAGGACTTAAAGATCCGGCTTCTTTTTTCTGAGACAGAAGATAGTCATAATGCCATAGTTACCATCCATTCCGGAGCAGGAGGAGTGGAGTCTCAAGATTGGGTGGAAATGCTTTTTCGCCTTTATCTCCGTTTTTGTGAGAGAAAAGGTTTTGAAGTTCGAGTGACCGATATTTTAGAAGGGGAAGAAGCGGGCTTAAAATATGTGACTTTCCTGGTGCAGGGAGATTATGCCTATGGTTATCTCAAATCAGAAAGGGGAGTGCATCGCCTTATTCGTATTTCTCCTTTTGATGCCAATCGTCGTCGCCATACCACCTTTGCTTTAGTAGAAGTGACTCCTGAGATGGGGGACGATATTAAAGTGGAAATTGAACCTCAAGATTTGAAAATAGAGACTTTTCGGGCAGGAGGTCACGGTGGCCAGCATGTGAATGTAACTGATTCAGCAGTTCGTATTATTCACATACCTACTGGCATAGTGGTGCAGTGCCAGAATGAGCGCTCTCAACATCAGAATAAAGCTCTGGCTATGAGGATATTAAAGTCTCGACTTTATGAATATTATCAAGAGGAACAGAAGAAAAAGATTATGGAGATGAAAGGAGAACGTAAAGACATTGCCTGGGGTAATCAGATTCGCACCTATGTTTTCCATCCTTATAGTTTGGTGAAAGATCATCGTACCGGTCACGAAACAGGCAACGTTGAGCGAGTGATGAACGGAGAAATTGATGATTTTGTAGAAGCTTTTTTAGAGAAGAGTCAAATTTCTTCCGAAAAGGAGTAGGATTCATGAAAGTTTATGCTTTGATTGGGCCAAGCGGAACGGGTAAGAGTTATCATGTTCCTCATTTAGCCCAGAAATACAAAATTGATTGTATAATTGATGACGGACTTCTTATTTCGGGGGGGAGAATTATCGCTGGTCGCTCGGCAAAAGCGGAGATTAATAAAATTAGGGCAACTAAAATAGCTCTTTTCTATTTTTCTCCGGATCGGGAAGCGGTTAAGGAAGCTCTGAGGAAGCTTGCTCCTCAAAATATAATGATATTGGGAGTCTCTCTTCGTATGGTAGAGAAAATCTGTGAGCATCTGGAGCTGCCTCTTCCTGAGGAAGTTATAGAGATTGAGAAGATAGTTTCTCCTCAGGAGATAGAGCTGGCGCTATCGGCACGGGAGAACGAAGGTAAACATACTATTCCTGTGCCTCTTGTGGAGTTGAAGAGGAACTTGTGGAGCAGCTTGATGGATACTGTGCCGGTTGCTATCTGGAGGTGGTTTTATTCTTCAAGAGAGAAAACAGTGGTACGACCTCCTTTTAGTTATCTGGGTAAATTAGTGATTTCCGAGAAAGCCCTTCTTTCTCTTCTTGATTTTCTTCTTTCTCGTTTTCCCTGGATAGAAGAAGTAAAAGGGCTGTCTATTCACTACTCCGAAAGAGGAGTAGAGGTAGTGGTGAATTGTATCATCAATCCTGATTTCTCTCTTTCTCAAGTGGGGCATTTAACCCAGAAGAGATTGAAGGAAGGATTAGAATATCTGACCGGGGTGGATGTGAGAGCTGTGAATGTCAATGTAGAAGGAATAGCAGATAGAGAGGAACAGCTGGTTTATGTCTAAGAAAACTTTATTAGAGTTAGTGGAAGAGTTGGAAAAAGAGAAAGCTCTCCTTCTTCGGGGAGGAGGAGAAAAAGCCCTGAAAAAGCAACATGAGGCAGGGAAACTCACCGCTCGGGAGAGGATAGAGTTGTTGGTGGATGAGGGAAGTTTTGAAGAAATCGATCTTTTTATAGAGCATCGGGCCGATCGGTTTGGTATGGCAGAAAGAAAGCTTCCCGCTGATGGAGTGGTGACTGGTTTTGGAACAATAGAAGGAAGGGTAGTGTTTGTCTATTCTCAAGATTTCACTGTGATGGGTGGGTCTTTAGGAGAGATGCACGCCCGGAAAATTACCAAAATTATGGATATGGCGCTCAAAGTGGGTGCGCCTATTATAGGCATAAATGATTCAGGAGGTGCTCGTATCCAGGAAGGCATAGATTCTCTTTCTGGTTATGGACAGATTTTTTTTCGCAACACCCAGGCTTCTGGTGTTATCCCTCAGATTGCTCTTATTTTAGGGCCCTGTGCTGGAGGGGCGGTTTATTCTCCAGCGCTCATGGATTTCATCTTTATGGTAGAGGGAGAGAGCAAAATGTTCGTTACCGGACCTCAGGTGGTAAAAGCAGCCACTGGCGAAGAGATTTCGGCTGAAGATTTAGGAGGAGCAACAACACATGCCACAAAAAGTGGAGTAGCTCATTTTGTGGCTTCTACTGAAGAAGAGTGCTTTTTAAAGGTACGTACTCTCTTGAGTTACCTTCCTTCCAACAATGTAGAAGATCCTCCGGTAGGGGATTCTTCCGACCCCTGGAACAGACATAATACCCCTCTTTTGGAGATAGTCTCTCCTCATCCCAATAAGCCCTATGATATGAAAGAAGTAGTGGAAGAGTTAGTGGATAGAGGCAGTTTCTTAGAGGTGCAAAAAGACTTCGCTCGTAATATAATAGTGGGGTTCTCCCGGATAGGAGGGCAAGTAGTGGGGGTGGTGGCTAATCAGCCTTATCATTTAGCAGGGTGTCTGGATATTAACGCTGCGGATAAAGCTTCCCGGTTTATCCGTTTTTGCGATTGTTTTAACATTCCTCTTCTAACTTTAGTTGATGTTCCTGGTTTTTTACCGGGTAGCAATCAGGAGCTGGGGGGGATTATTCGCCATGGGGCTAAAATGCTCTATGCTTATTCAGAAGCCACTGTTCCTAAAATAACGGTTATTTTACGGAAAGCTTACGGAGGAGCTTATTTAGCTATGTGTAGTAGAGACCTGGGCGCCGATTTAGTTTTAGCCTGGCCTACTGCTGAAATTGCTGTCATGGGTGCAGAGGGGGCAGTAGACATCATTTTTCGTCAGGAAATAGAAAAAGCGCTGGATTCTGAAGTAGAGAGGGAAAAACTACTGGAACAATATCGTCAGGAGTTTTATAATCCTTATCAGGCGGCAAGAAGGGGCTACGTGGATGAAGTCATTGATCCTCGAGAAACTCGGATTAAAGTAGCCAAGGCTCTCGAAGTTTTCTGGTCTAAACGAGAAGAAGGGAAGGGAAAGAAACATGGTAATTTCCCAGTATGATTTGGGTGTGAAATTAAAACCCCAAGTGGTGGCGGCTATCGCTGCTGCTCTTTTTGAAATTCTGGAAGAAGAAAAACCTTCTTTGCCCTATGTACCGAAGAAAAACAAAAAGTGGAAAGAACTGGGTAAGCATGAGCGTTGCTGGATGCTTCGCTTGGGGAGGTAAGCGATGAGGAGATTTTTAGTAAGAGTGAATGGAGAAGAATATGAAGTTGAGGTAGCGGAAGTAAGAGAAGAAGGAGAGAGCCACTGGAATATAAGAGATATAAAAAAAGTGGTTCCTTCCCCTTCTCCTCTCCAGGTTACCACCACTCTTCGGGCTCCTATGCCCGGAAGAGTTTTGGCCATTAATGTAGCAAAAGGAGAAAAAGTGGAAGCAGGACAGGTGGTAATTATTCTGGAAGCTATGAAGATGGAAAATGAGATTGCTGCAGAGCGAGAGGGAATAGTAAAAGAGGTCTATGTGGAAGAAAATGACACCGTAGATAGCGGAGACCCTCTTTTAGAAATTGAGGAGGGAAGATGAGGAAGAATATTTTTTTACTGGTGGGATTTTTAATCATCTTCTTTTTCTCTCTTCCTATTCTTTCTGAGAGATGGGAGCGGGAATCTCAATCCAGAGTGGTAGAGCTGGTGGTGGACTGGAATGATTTAGAATGGGTGGGGAAGACAGAGGGAGTAGATCCTCTACTTCTTGCTGAAGAACTGAAAAAGGAAGGATTTAATAGTTTAGGAATTAGTGAACTTACCTGGAGGCAATTAGTCAGTCAGGGAAGGGCAGTTCCAGTAGCTCCCTCTCCTTTTTCTTCTCCTATCTTGCGTTATTTTCAGATTTCTGATCCTCTTTTGCGAGAAGCAGTGAAAACCCATCTTCTTCTTTTAGGGAAAGAGGTGGAAGAAAAAGGAGAGATATTGGGGGTAAATATCCTCTATGAAGAAGAAGATAAAATAGGAGTGGGCTGGGATTATAGAATTTTACAGGCTTTACAAGAACAGGGGTTTCGCCTTATACTCCGTCCTTATAATCGTTATAATATCCCTCCCTCGGTTTTAGAAAGTTTGCTGGAAGAAAAAGCCTGGGAAATGACGGAAGGGATTATTTTTTCTGGAGATAGCGTTCTAGGAGCACCTCGCACGGATTCACTGCGTTTTCTCTCTTCTTTTCTGGAAGAAAAGGGGCTGTTCTGGGGATATCTTGAGTTTGTGGGACAAAAAGGAGAAACCACCCTTGCTTCTCTCACCCCTCATTTTACTCTTCGGGCTCACAGTATCCCTCCTGAGGAGCTGAAGGGCTATACCCCGGGAGAAGCCCGGGACCGGTTTTTACGGGCGGTAAAGGAAAGGTCAGTTCCCATCCTTTATCTCCGTCTTTTTACCGATCCTCCTGCTTTTGAAAGCTGGGAGAAAAACTTATCTTACTTACTCTCAGTTAAAAAGGAGCTGGTTGATAATGGGTATACTCCAGGAGAGGTGAGCGTTCCTTCTACTTCTTTTTCTCCTCCCCTTTATTCTTTACTTTTCTTTTCTCTGGCCCTATCTTTTTTTGTTTTTTATCTCTGGGGTTCCTTTTTCCGTCCTTCTTTCTGGATCATTCCCCTGTGTTTTATTCCTCTTGCAGGATTAATTTTCTATAACCCTCTGTGGGGGATGAGGGTTTTGGGACTTCTTGCTGGTATTGTTTACCCTACTTCAGGAGTAATTATTTTGATTGACGCTATTTCTTCAGGAAAGGGGAAGCTCCAGAGCCTGGGATGGGCATTTATGACTCTATTTTCCGGGGCTCTAACTGTATCTATGGGTCTTTACCACTGGTTGTTCCTTTTGCGAATTTACCAGTACTGGGGAGTAAAAGTTTCTCTTATTGCACCTCCTCTTCTTGTCCTCTTTTACCTTTTTAAAAAGAGCTACTGGGGGGTGAGCATTCAACAGGTTTTACTGGAGGACTTAAAGAGATTTGAGTTATTAATAGTAGCTTTTTTAGGAATAGCGGCACTACTTTACCTTACTCGCTCGGGTAACTTTCCCCTCTTGCCCGCCGGTGGTTTAGAGACCAGGATTCGCTCTCTTTTAGAGCGTCTTTTGTTTATGCGTCCCCGCACTAAAGAATTTTTGATTGGTTACCCGGCCCTCTGGCTTTTATTTTACTGGGATAAAGACAAAGTTCGCCCCGCCTACAGCTTAATTCTGTGGTTGGGAGTGTCGGTGGGATTTGCCACTTTTTTCAATTCTTTTTGTCATATTCATACCCCTTTTCTTTATATCCTTTTACGATTTCTCAATGCCTTGGTGCTGAGTCTTCCTGTAGCAGTAATCTATATTGTAGTGATAAAATTGGCTCTCTTTCTGTGGCAGAGAATAGGGAGATGGGGAGAGAGAGGTCATTCAGCAGAAAATTAAACTCTTTATCTTAGGGTATTATGGTTTTGGAAACTGGGGAGATGAACTCAGTCTCCGGGCAGTTCTGGGAGATTTAGAAAGAATTAGAGAAGAGCTAAATCTCCCCTTTTTTTATCAGGTTTTGTACCGAGAGAGCGATTTTTTACTTCCTCTTCCTGAGAATGCGTTTCCTCTGGAGAGAGACAGTTTTTTTTCTGTTCTTCAAGCAATCAAAAGTAGTGATTATATCCTGGTAGGAGGAGGGAGCCTCCTGCAGGATGTTACCAGTTTTCGTTCTCTTCTTTATTATTTTTCCCTTTTGCGCTGGGCACAGTTGTGGAATAAAAAAGTTATTTTTTACCGGGTGGGCTTAGGCCCTCTTATCCGAAGAGAAAGTCGTTTTTTGGTCTCTCGCCTTCTAAGAAAAAGCTCTCTCTCCATTTTTCGTGATGAGGAAAGCTTAAATCTCGCTTTAGATTTAGGAACTCCTTCTTCTTTTCTGGGAGCCGATCCCCTTTTTTCCTGGGGGGGAAAAGAAAAAAAGGAAGAAGGAGAGAAAGTAGCCTTGTTTGTTCGCTCTTTCCCGGAAGAAAACAGGGAAGCTTTATATCGGGCTTTTTTACGATTCAGCAAGGTAGAGGAAAAAAGATTGGAGATAGTGGCTTTTCACCCGGAAAAGGATAGGGAGATAGCTAAAGATATAGCTCAATACTTGAGATGTCCTTGTGTTATTCTTTCTCAATTTTCTCAGATAATCCCTTATTTTGAAAAGTTAAAAGCAGTTTTTACTCTCCGCTTGCATCCGGCAATTCTGGCTACTTTGTTGGATATTCCCTGGTTTGCCCTGGACTTAGACCCTAAAATCCGGGCTTTTTCGGAGTGGTGGGGCGAGGAAAACCTTCTTTCCTTTTCTGACCTGGAAGAAAATAGGCTGGAAGAGGTTTATCAGAGAAGGGATATTTTAAGGGAAAGAGGAAAAGAGGTAAAAAGGGAACTGAAGCAAAAATCAGAGGATAGTGTGAAAATACTGGGAGAATTTTTGAAAAATGCTGAGAAAGTGAGATGAAAATCACTACTCGAGAACTTTTCGGTCTTTCTTTTTATGATTGTTCTTTGCCGGAGCTTTTAGAAGTGTTAGAAGATAAGATAGAGAAAAAGGAAAAAACGCATGTAATAACCGCCAATCCGGAAATTTTGGCCCGGGGATTTCAGGAGGAAGAGTTGAATAAGGTGCTAAAAGAAGCAGAAATTGTGGTAGCTGATGGTATAGGAGTGGTGATGGCTTCCCGTTTTCTGGGAGAGGCGATAAGCCACCGTTTGCCCGGAGTAGAGATAGGAGAAGCTCTTATGATGCAAGCGGAGGAGAAAGAGTGGCGATTTTATTTCCTGGGGGGAAGAGAAGAGGTGGTAGAAGAGGCAGTAAAAGAGCTGAAAGAAAAATATCCTCATCTTGAGATTGGCGGTTTTCATCATGGTTATTTTGGAGATAATGATGAAGAAGTTATAAAAGATATCAATCGGGCCAGCCCTGATATCCTATTTGTAGGTCTGGGGTCCCCTCGCCAGGAATACTGGATCAGGGAAAATCGAGAGAGGATAAATGCTCTGGTGATGATGGGAGTGGGAGGAAGTTTTGATGTGTGGAGCGGGACTAAAAAGAGAGCCCCTCGATGGATAAGGAAATTGAATCTGGAGTGGGCATATCGCATCATTTGTGAACCACAACGTCTGCAAAGAGTTGTTCCCGCTTTCTTTAATTTTGCTCGATTAGTATGGAAAGAGAAGAGAGACCCGACGGTATAGTATAATATCGAACAAGAGGAAGTAAGATGGGATTTTTGGAATTTAAAAAAGTCTATAAAGTTTACCCTGCGGGGGTAAAAGCTTTAGATAATGTAAATCTTTCCATAGAGAAGGGAGAGTTTGTTTTTCTCTGGGGAGCCACGGGAGCGGGAAAAACTACCTTGATGAAACTTATCACCAGGGAAGAGCTACCAACTTCGGGAGAGGTATGGCTGGAAAGATGTAAAATAAGCTCTCTGGAGGATCGCTATCTACCTATTTTGCGTCGCAATTTAGGAGTTGTTTTTCAGGATTTGAAATTGGTGCCTCACTGGACGGTTTTTGAAAATCTTATTTCTCCGCTTCTGGTTCTGGGAGTGAAAAAGAGAGATGCCCATCGCCTGGCGGAAGGAATTCTGGATTTAGTGCACCTACAAGATAAAAAACATCATAAAACAGAATGGCTTTCCGGCGGGGAAAAACAGAAGTTATGTCTGGGTAGAGCTTTAATTCATCGTCCTCATTTAGTTCTGGCTGATGAGCCCACGGGAAACCTGGATGGTGCGACTGCTTTAGGTTTGGTGGGAACCTTGTTTGAATTTTCTGAGAGGTCAGGAGCAACAGTGATTATAGCCACTCACAGCGAAAAACTAGTAAATCGATTCCCGGGTCGTTTAGTTGTGTTAGATAAAGGTAAGATAATCCAGTCTTAAGGAGAATGAGTTTTGCCTAAAAGCAAAGAAGCCTTTCATCATCGGGGAACTTCTTATATAGTGATGGGATTCTTGAGTATTTTTATCACTCAACTGCTTTTAAACCTTTTCATTTTTGGTTATTTAGAATTGGAGCAGATGGGAGGAGTGTGGCAGAGTAGTTTTACCATCCGAGCTTTTTTCCCGGAAGAGGTATCTCCTGAGGTAGTAGAAGACGTAAAGGAGAGGGTCAAAGCCCTGCCTCTTGTAGGAGAGGTAAAGTTGGTTGATTCAGAGGAAGCCAAAAGTAGATTTTTGAGCTATTTTAATCTGCAAGAAGAGGATCTCGGTTTAGAAGAAAATCCTTTTCCTCCTTCTCTGGAAGTTCAAGCACAACGGGTAGAAGAATTGCCCTTTCTAGCTCAGGAATTAGAAAAGATAGAAGAATTTGAAGAAGTTTTTTATGGGGGAGAAAATACCGATGCTCTTCTGCGCTTTTATCGCTTTTTCCTTACTGCTGGGGGGCTTTTACTTCTGGCTCTTTTTGTTTTTTCCCTTTTAGTGGTTACCACTGTTATCAGAGCTTCTATTCAAGCCCGAGAAACAGAAATTGAAGTCTGGAACCTCATGGGAGCCACTAAACGGTTTATTCGAGCACCTTTTATCTATCAGGGAGTGATGGAAGGTTTAAGTGGAGGAGTGACAGCTTTTGTAGTTAGCCTGGTTTTTTTCCACTTCTTGCTCGATTTTCTTAATACTTCTTTTCCTCTTTTTTTCTGGATAAACTGGGAAGAGCTGATTTTGCCATTGGGAGTGGTAAGTATTTTGATGAGCAGTTTTTTGGGGTTTCTGGGAGCACTTTTGGCTTGCAACTCGATAGAAGAGGAAAGTGCTAAAAAATGAGGAAGATTATTTTCTCGTTACTGATATTTCTTGTTTTACTTTTATTTTTCTTTAATCTCCCCGGAGGAGCTCAAGACTTAGAGAAAGAAATTTCCGAGCAGCAGGCAAAATTGGAGAAGCTGAGAAGCGAGCAGTTGAAATTAGATCGGGAGTTAGATAAATTATTGAAGGATGAAAAAAATCTGGTTAAAGAGATAGCAAACTTAGATAAACAAATCGAAAATCTGGAGAAAAATGCTGCTCAGTCCCGGGCCAAAATTCTCCAGCTGGAAGCGGAGAGAGCAAAACTCCAGAAGGAAATTGAAGTTCTTTCCCAGAAAATAGAGGAAGACAAAGGAAAGGTGAAAGATATTTTAGTCCGGGCTTATAAATATAACGGGGGAGTTAGTTTCTGGGAGTTGCTCATGACTACCAGTCACCCTGCTCAGTGGGAAGAGCAGTGGTTTCTCCTCCGTAAATATTATAAATCTCAAGCCGATAATCTTGAACGTTATTTAGGAGAAAAGGAAACAAAGGAAAAAAAGGAGGAAGAATTAGCACAGATGATTCGTTTAGAGCTGGTATTAAAAGAGCAAGCACTTTTAGAAAACGAGAAACTGGCTAAGCTAAAAGACACTCGGGAGAAAATGCGGCAGAAAATTGCCTCAGATAAAAAACAATTTGAGAGGACTAAAAATGAGCTGGTTAAAGCCCAGAAGGAGATGGAGAGCTTGATTGCCAAACTGCAGGAGGATTTAAAAAAGAAAAGAGAAGGCCAACCCCCGATTTCTATAACTCCAGTAAAACAGGGGCGTCTTTTCTGGCCGGTGCAGGGCACAGTTGTTGAAGGTTTTGGAGAACGAAAAGACCCCCGTTACGGAATTTCCTTTTATAATCCGGGTATAGATATAGGAGCAGAGAAAGGTAGTCCGGTTTTTGCCGCTCACGATGGAGTAGTGATTTTGGCTCAAACTCTCCGGGGCTATGGGAAAACTATTCTTTTGGATCATGGAGATATAATAACTATGTATGCTCATCTCTCAGAGATAAAAGTAGAGGGAGGACAAAAAGTAAAAGGAGGAGAGGTTATTGGTGCAGTGGGTGATACCGGTCTTGTAGAAAGGCCTCTTCTTCACTTTGAGGTGAGGGTGGGAAGTAGTGCTCGGGAAGAAGACCCCCTCAAATGGCTGAGGTAGGAGGAGAAAAATGAGAGATAAAAGGATCTGGCTAATTGGCTGTTTGATCGCTTTATTGGCACTAATTGTGGCCTGGGAGAGCTGGGAAAATAAGGGAGCTTATGGTTTGGGAGGGACTATCGACCTGGAGGAGTGGCAGCCCTTTTTTGAAACCCTTCTTCTACTACAAGAGAGCTTTTATTCTGAAACGCCTCTTGAGGGAAGAGCTCTAATGGAAGAAGCTATTCGAGGGGTGTTAAGAGCAACTGGTGATCCTTATGCTCGCTACTTGAATGAGGAAGATTATAAGGTTGAAACTTCAGATAGAGTAGAGGGAGAATTTTCTGGTCTGGGTATAGTCATAGCTATTAAGGATGATAAGCTTACTGTTATTTCTCCTTTTCAAGGCTCTCCAGCAGAGAAAGCAGGAATTAAAGCTGGAGATGTGATTGTAGAAATAGATGGAGTGCCAGCTCTGGGTATGTCCTCAGATGAAGCGGTACGAAGGATGAGGGGAGAGCGAGGAACTTCGGTGACTTTAACTATCCAGAGGGAGGGAGAAGAAGAAAATATTGTGGTGGAAGTGGTGAGAGATATAATCAAAATTCAGAGCGTGGAATATGAAATGCTCTCCGGGAGTATTGGTCTTATTCGTATTTCTGAGTTTCATGGTCGAACTCAAGAAGAGTTAAAAAAAGCCTTGAGTAGTTTACAAGTTGCAGGGGTGGAAGGTTTAATTTTAGATTTACGCAATAACCCAGGTGGGCTTCTGCAGAGTGCGGTTTTAGCATCAGGTATGTTTGTTCCTCGAGGTAACCCTCTTTTGATTGTAGAGGATAGAGAGGGGAAAAGAGAAAGCATCACCAATTTTGTAGATCCGGTGTGGAAAGGGCCGATAGTTTTAGTGATAAATAAAGGGACAGCGAGTGGTGCAGAAATATTAGCTGGAGTTCTACGAGTTCATTTAGGTGCAGAATTAGTGGGAGAGACAACCTTTGGCAAGGGAGTAGTTCAGGAAATTTTTCCTCTTTCTCATGGAGGAGGAGTAATTTTTACCGTTTCTAAGTATCTCCTTCCCGATGGAACAGATTTGAATGGTAAGGGATTAGAACCGGACATTCTGGTAAGTGAGGAAGAAGAGCAAATTAAAAAAGCGGAGGAAGAGTTACGTAGATTAATCGATGAGAAAGCCCTGGTTTCGTAAACCCGCTCTGTGGGTTATCCTTTTTTTATTAATATGGAGTTTGTTTCTTCTGTGGGGGGAGTGGAAAAAAGGGGAAGAGGTGAGTAATCATTACCTAACCCTGGCCAGGCTCTATCCTCAAAATGAAGAGAGATATCTGGCTCTTTTTCTTCTGGAGGAAATAAAAAAAGATGCACCACTCGAGGTAGTTAAGACTCCGGAAGAAGGGGGAGGCTGGGAAGTTCAAGTTACTCTTACAAATCAGGAATCTCGAGAAGAGTTTTCCCAGAAGATGCTGGATTTATTCCAGCTGCTTTCCTCTTTTGGTTTTGTGGTAAAGCAGGAAAAAGAAGGAGGAAAAGACTTCTATTCTATTTTTCGGGGAGCAGAACCCTGGTTCTTTCTGGAGACGTTTATTCCTCGCCGGGCTCAGATAGCACTGGTAATTGATGATTTAGGTTACAATCTGGAAATGGCCGAACGTTTTTTAGACCTGCCAGTGAAGCTGAATGTTGCCATTTTTCCACACCTTCCTTTGGCTAAAAAAATTGCCTCTTTAGCTGAAGAAAAGGGGAAAGAAATCCTTATCCACTTTCCCATGGAGGCAGAAGATGACCGGGAGAATAGTGGAGAGGCCTTTTTGCTTCGGGTGGGAGAGAGAGAGGAGGAAGTTCGAGAGAAAGTAGAAGAGGTTTTGCGACTAATTCCCCAGGCTAAAGGGATAAACAACCACAAAGGTTCTCGGGCTACCTCTGACTATTTACTGATGAGCCATTTTATGGAGAGCTTGAAGGGGCGGGGAGTATATTTTCTGGACAGTTTAACTTCCTCTCATTCTCTGGCCTATCGCTTAGCTTCTCAAAAAGGAATCCCCTCTTTTTGCCGGGATGTATTTTTAGATGGAGAACTTTCTCTTTCTTACGTTATTGCTCAGTTGCAGAAAACGGTAGAAATAGCGAAGAAAAATGGTCAGGCTATTGCCATTGGTCATCCCAATGAGGTGACTTATGAAGCTATTTACCAGTTTGTGAGCAATTTTTCCGAACCGGGAGTGGAAATCGTTTTTCTTTCGGAAATGGAGGAAAGAAATTGAATTTTATAGACGATGATAATTGTTTATTCTGTGGGAGCCAAAATCCTTATGGTTTCCACCTGGTATTTCGGCAAGAAGACGACTTTACTGTTACTGAAACTTCAGTTCCCTGGTATTATCAAGGATTTAAAGGGGTAGTGCATGGAGGGATAGTAGCGGCTCTTTTAGATGAAGCTATGTCTCATAGCTTAAAAAACGCAGGAATTGAGGCAGTAACCGGTACTTTAGAAACCAGGTACATAAAGCCTCTTTTAACTGAAAAGCCTCTTGTCGCTCGTGGTCGAGTAGTTAAAAAAAATGGAAGAATAATAGAGGTGCAAGGAGAAGTAATTCAGGAGGGAGAAGTGGTGGCTCGGGGGAAAGGAGCTTTTATTGTGCCCCGGGAAAGGAGTGAGAAAATTGGCTGAAGTGAGGACTCGATTTGCACCCAGCCCTACCGGATTTTTACATCTGGGAGGAGCGAGGACTGCACTATTTAATTGGGCTTTTGCCCGAAAAGAAGGCGGAAAGTTTATTTTGAGGATTGAAGATACCGATGTAGCTCGCTCTACCGAAGAAGCGGTAGAAGTGATTTTAGATAGTTTGAGATGGTTAGGTTTGCACTGGGATGAAGGACCCTATTTTCAAAGCCAGCGTCTGGAAATTTATCGAAAATATGCTCTTTTGCTCTGGGAAAAAGGTTTGGCTTATGAGTGCTTCTGTACCCCGGAAGAGTTAAAAGAGAGAAGACAAGAAACTATGGCTCAGGGTGAGAGCTGGCGCTATGACCGCAAATGCTGGAACCTAAAAGAAGAAGAAAAGGAAAAACTTAAAAAGGAAGGGAGAAAGTCAATTTTACGCTTCTATATCCCTCCGGGAGAGACTACTTTCATAGATATGTTACGAGGAGAAGTCCACTTCCATAATGAAGAATTAGATGACTTTGTAATTATGAAATCCGATGGAATGCCCACCTATAATTTTGCTTGCGTGGTAGATGATGCCCTAATGAAAATTTCTCACATAATCCGGGGTGACGACCATATTTCCAACACTCCCCGGCAAGTTTTACTTTATCAAGCTTTTAACTTCCCCATTCCTCAATTTGCTCATATTCCCATGATTTTAGGCAAAGATAAAACTCGTTTGAGTAAAAGACACGGTTCACCTTCGGTTACCTATTATCGAGATCAGGGTTATCTTCCTGATGCTCTTTTCAATTATTTAGCTCGTTTAAGCTGGGCCAGTGGAGAAGAGGAAAAAGAAATATTCTCTAGGGAAGAGATAGTGGAGAGATTTTCTATAGAAAATGTTACCAAACACGCAGCGGTTTTTGATCTGGATAAGCTAAACTGGATGAATAGTGTCTATATTCGCCAGGCAGATAATAAGTATCTGTGTTCTATTTTAGAAGAAATTCTGGTGCGCAGGGGGAGAATAAAGCCAGAAGAAATCACCCCTTCTCATAGAGAATACTGGGAAAAAGTAATAGCCCTGATGAAAGAGAGAATTAAATATGTGGCTCAGCTTGAAGAAGAAGCCAGTTACTTCTTCACTGAAGAGGTAGAGTTTGACCCCGTTGCTTTTGAGGAGGTTTTACGGCGAGAAGGAGTAGAAGAAGTATTAAAAGAATGTGAGGAAATGTTGTCTCGAATAGAGGATTTTCGAGCGCCAGTTCTCGAGGAAGCGGTGAGAGAAATGGCGAAAAAGCGAGGAGTGAAAGCGGCACAAATTATTCATCCTCTACGAGTAGCGGTATCGGGGAAAAAAGTGGGGCCAGGGCTTTTTGAGCTCCTTGAGGTATTGGGAAAAGAAAGAGTGATCGGGAGAATCCAGAGAGCCAGGCAACAGATTAAGGAAGGTTACCCTCTCCGGGATAGTGGTGATGAATGAGGTGGGAGAGCGAATTGAAATCACCCCTCAGTTTTCAGAAACTCTCGAGCTTTTAGAAAATACCTCACGTAGTGTTTTTATCACCGGAAAAGCGGGGACGGGTAAATCCACTCTTCTGCAGATTTTTCGTGATAATACTAAAAAGAAAGTAGTGGTTCTGGCTCCTACCGGGGTTGCTGCTTTGAATGTTAGAGGACAAACCATCCATTCTTTTTTCCGATTCAAACCGGATATAACTCAGGATAAAGTAAAAAAGATTACCAAAAATAAGGATAAAAATATCTATCAGGAAGTGGATACCATCGTTATTGATGAAATTTCTATGGTAAGGGCTGACCTCTTGGATTGTGTGGATAAATTTTTGCGTCTTAATAGCGGTAAAGCGAAAGAGCCTTTTGGTGGAAAACAGATGGTTTTTATTGGCGACCTTTATCAACTTCCCCCGGTGGTTAAAGCAAAAGAAAGGGAGATTTTTAAAACTTGGTATGATACGCCCTATTTTTTCTCGGCTCATGTTTTTCAAAATCTTCCTTTTGAGTTCATAGAGCTGGAAAAAATATTCCGCCAGAAAGATGAAATATTTATTGAGATTTTGAATGCCATTCGTAACGGAACCGCGACTGAAGAGCTTCTGGCCGTTCTTAACCAGAGATATAAGCCTGACTATGTACCCCCGGAAGGAGAATTTTATATCTATCTGACCACTCTCAATCGTTTAGCTAATGAGATAAATGAGGAACAATTGGCCAGAATCCCCGGTTTAGCTTATGACCTTACCGGAACGATAGAAGGAGATTTTGATGAGCGAGACCTTCCTACAGAGAAGACAATCTCTCTGAAAATAGGGGCGCAAGTTATGCTCCTGAACAATGACCCATATGGTCAGTGGGTAAACGGAAGTGTGGGAAAAGTGGTGGAAATTGAAAAGGATAAATCCGGGGAAGTGAAAACAGTGGTGGTAGAGTTGAGAGATGGGGAAGAGGTATATGTTGAGCCTTTTACCTGGGAGATATTTGAATATCAATATGATGAAAAATCAGCTTCGATTAAAACCCATACTTTAGGCTCCTTTACCCAGTTTCCTCTGCGTCTTGCCTGGGCTATTACCATTCACAAAAGCCAGGGTAAAACTTTTGACCGAATAATTTTAGACATATCCGGGGGTACTTTTTCACCTGGCCAGGTTTATGTAGCTTTGAGCCGATGTACCACTTTGGAGGGGATTGTGCTCAAGCAGCCTCTTGAGAAAAGGCATATCTTTATGGACTGGAAAGTACCCCGTTTCCTGAGCGAATATCAATATCGAATTGCAGAAGAGAAAATGCCCCAGGAGGAAAAGATTCATCTTTTACAGGAGGCTGTGGAGGAGAAAAAGAGTCTGGAGATTGTTTACCTCAAGGGAAACAATGAAAAATCGAGACGGGTAATTGACCCTCTTTATGTGGGAGAGCTGGACTATGAAGGAAAAAAATTCACCGGTCTTCAGGCTTATTGCCACAAAAGGAAAGAAATAAGAAACTTCCGGATAGACCGGATTCTAGATATCAGAAAAGTATAAGCGATTGGAGTAAACTATTTCTTTGGCTACGACGATTTATTATCTGGGATTTATCATTGCTTTTCTATTCATCTTTTTTAGTCTGAATGACCTCTTCTGGGATGCTTGTTATTATTTTTCCCGGCGGAAAAGAGCCGGAAATCATCTGCAGATGAAAGATTTAGACACTGTTCCCCGGCGTTTATTGGCGGTTTTAATCCCAGCCTGGAATGAAGCAGAAGTTATCGGTCCTATGGTGGAGAATTTATTTTGTTCCATTAACTATCCTTCCTCGCTTTTTCATATTTTCATTGGTGTTTATCCCAATGACTCAGCCACTTTGAGGGAGGTGCAAATTCTCGAGGAGAGGTATCCTAATGTGCATGGGGTAGTGAACCCCCAGCCGGGACCAACCAGTAAAGCTCAAAATTTAAACCAGGTTTTGAAATTTATACTCCGTTTCGAAAATCAGAAACGCCTTCGTTTTGCTTGTTTTCTGATCCATGATGCTGAAGATATAATACACCCTACTTCTTTTAAGCTGGCCAATTATTTAACTTTTCAACATGAGGTGGTGCAGCTGCCAGTTTTCCCTCTTCAGCACTACCCTACCTGGCGTACTTTCTTTAAGTTTATTACTTCTTCAACTTATGCTGATGAATTTGCTGAAAACCACTATCGGGGGCTTTTAGCTCGAGAGGCAAGCGGGGCTTTTGTTCCCTCAGCAGGGACAGGGTTTATAATTTCTCACTCTGTGTTAGATAAAATGGGAAGTCAGGATATATTTGAAGAAGATAGTATAACTGAGGATTATAAACTATCCTTTCGCTTGGGCGAGCTGGGTATTCCCACCCGTTTTTTTCTGGAAGGCGTTGAGAGGGTGCTGGATAACGGGAAAGTGACCACAGAATATATAGCTACTCGAGAAATTTTCCCCAATACTCTTCGGGAGGCTGTCAAACAGAAGTCACGCTGGATTTATGGTATTTCTTTCCAGAGTTTTTCTTTTAGGGAAGTTATCAAGGATAAAAATTTTCCTCCCATTTTTAAATATAGCCTTTACCGGGATTGGAAGGCGAAATATGCGAATCTTTTATCTATTCCTGGATATGCAGTCTTTGCTTATTTTATTCTCTCCCTGTTTTACGTTTTACCTCCTGTTTACCCGGTGCGGTCTTTATCCTGGTGGTTGAGCGTGGTGCTCACTTTTTTAATGGTTGAGCGGCAAGTGATGCGGGGGATAGCCCTGAAGCAAGTTTATGGATGGCGCTCGGCAATAGCTGGTTGCCTGATTCCTCCTCTTTTGCCTCTGCGAGCGGTGTGGGGAAATATCATAAATTTTCTGGCTACTCTTTCTGCCTGGAGGATATGCTTCTTTGGTTTTCCCAAAAACCGTCCCCGGTGGCAGAAAACAAAGCATTCTTATCTTCCTCCCGAGGTTCTACTGCGCTACCAGCGGAAATTAGGAGATTTAGCATTGGAAAAGCAAATTGTAGCTCCATCAGTTTTAGCTGAACTTCTCAGGGAAGCGAAGGAAAAAGGAGAAAAAATAGGGGAAGTTTTAATCAGAGAAGGAGCTATTTCTCAAGAAGAACTGAACTCAATTTTGGCAGAGGTTCTGAAAAGTGGCTATATAGAGCTGGATAATCACTCGGTTAGAATAACAGAAATTGCTCCCGAGGGGCTCGAGAAGTTTAAAAAGTATTGTGTTATGCCAGTAGCGATAACCAAGCATTCAGTAATTTTAGCTGCCGGAGCTCCTCTTCCTTTGGAAGCTCAACAGGAAATAAAAGAAAGTTTAGGAGGAAGGAATCTCTCCGTAGTTCTATCCAGTCCTTCTCTTATTGCTCAAGCACTTCAAAGTTTGGAAGAACCAGACTCTTTGCCTCAATTTCCTCGGTTAGGAGAAAAGCTTCTAGATAGGGGATTAATAAATGAAGAACAATTGGTAGAAGCCCTGAGAGCCCAGAAGTTCTATCCCAAACCTTTGGGAGAAATATTGGTAGAAATGGGTTTAGTGAGGCCAGAAGACCTGGAGAACTGACTGTTTTTCTTGATTCAACCGAGGTAGAAAAAACGAAAAAAGTTATCTGCCCTATATTGCCATAAAAGAGCGGGGTTTATAAACCCCGCTCTTTTTCATCGATCCATGCATTAAGTCCTGCTATAAAAGCATCAGGGTCTTTTACTTTTTTAATTTCAAGCAATTTACCCAAACTTTGAGGGAAAGCAC
>NZ_JAAYFP010000181.1:0-3247 GCF_012728195.1 Candidatus Sordicultor fermentans | reverse complement strand
CAGTAAAACACACCTTATCATCCCCGCCCCAGGAGTTTATAAGGAAACTTGTTTCCTACTTCCTTACACCCTAACAAAACCCGCTTAAAACATGAGATATTTTCAAAGCTATTTCTCTCGGCTCCTGAAAAAACTCTTAAAGCTTCTTTTGAATCATAATACCGAGATTAAAAAACACAAAAACAATCTTGTTTGATAAGTGCCAAATTACTTCCTAAATTTCGACACTAAGTATAGTTTGTAATCAATAAACCTGTCAATAGATTATGAGCTCTATGATAGTGTCAACCCATTGTAGGAGCGATATTTTTATTTTCTCCTTCGTTATTAACTTTTGAGAAGTTCTCATAAGACTTTTTTTGTTTCATCCCATAGTTATGGCTAGAAAGTCTTGTAAAAATATACTGGTATATTTTTTGGTACTTTTCCTAGAAAGAGGGGTGGGGATACCTCTGAACTCCCTGTTCTATTACTTGTACTAAGAAAGATAGTTCTCTGTGAAAAAAACCGGTTAGAAGGATAACTATTACCTTGTAGCTTGTTGCATTTATGTCACGTATCAATGGGAGATTGCCCGTAAACTTTAATCCATCTAATGCTCAAGCACAGTAAAATTTATGAGCCGCCTCAATCAAACAAAGGCGGCTCATAAATTTTACTGAATACTCTTTTCTGCCTCGTACAGGTTATCCTTAGTTATAACTGCAGGCTCAATCAAAATCACTTTGTTTTCTGGTTCCGCTTTTTCTCTTAGGTATTTAACCAAGATTTCAAAAGCAGTAGAGGCTTGTCTTCCCGGGAACTGTTCGATGGTAGCGTCTAATGTTTCCTCTTCAATCAATTGTAGCGCTTCGGGAAGAGCATCAAAACCAACAGTGATCACCTCTTTGACATCTAACTTACCACTGGCTTCTATAGCCTGAATGGCACCTAAAATCATCTCATCATTGGCTCCAAAAACAGCATCAATCTGGGGAGTGCTCATGATGAAGTCTTCCATCACCTTCATGCCGTCATCCCGGCGGAAGTTAGCAGTTTGAGCTTTAATGGTAATATCAGGATACTGTTCCATAATTTCATTAAATCCTGCGCTTCGATCAATAGCAGGACCTGCTCCTGGAGTCCCGGTGAGCTCAATGACCGTACCTTTAGGTTCAGCGTATTTCTCGATGAGTTCATCTACTATAAATTTTGCTGCTCTCCTCCCTCCTTCTACGTTATCTGCTCCTACATGGCATAAAACCTCTACTGGAGCGTCTTCTTTGATTCTTCGGTCTACAGTGACTACCGGGATATTAGCTTTATTAAGCGCCTCTACCGCTGGGACAACTGCTTCTACTTCGATGGGAACAAGTAGTACTCCATCCACTCCTCTTATGATCATATCTTCAATAATGGAGATTTGCTTTGCTACGTTATCCTCTGCTTCCAAAGATATAACTTCGATTCCCCCTATCTGGGTTGCTTTCTCTTTAACCGCCTCTTCCAAAAAAGCAAACCAGGCAAAGGAGAGGCTGGGAAAGGAAAGACCAATGGTAAGCTGCTCCTGAGCTAAAGCTAAAGAACCCAGACACAAGGAAGCCACTAAAATCACCAAAATACCTACCACTCCAAGTTTTTTCATATTCCATCGACCTCCTTTTATTTTTTATTTCTGGAAAAGATTTTAAATCTTTTCCAGAAATAAATTAAGCAGTTCTAAATCTTCTTTTCATCTTATCCATCAGCACAGCTAAAATTATAATTGACCCTCTCACAATCATCTGCCAGTATGGCTGTACCCCCAAAAGATTCAATCCGTTAGATATAACTCCAATGAGAAGAGCTCCTATTAAAGTACCGTAAACTCCTCCTTCTCCTCCCATCATACTAGTTCCTCCAATAACTACTGAGGCGATGACGTCCAGCTCATAACCTTCACCAGCTACCAATTCTCCAGAATTAAGCCGAGAAGTTAAAATTAAACCGCTCAGTGCTGAAAGAAAGCCCAAAATAGTAAAAGCACTGACTTTATATCGGTCTACTCTTATTCCGGAAAGCAGTGCTGCCTCCTCATTCCCTCCTATAGCATAAATGTAGCGACCAAATACTGTTCTCCTCAAAATTATAGCAGCAATAATAACACTCCCTAAAAAGAGAATAACCGGAAAAGGGATAGGACCAATCATTCCTGCTCCAATGAAGCGGAAAGACCGGCTCATGCCAGAAATAGGCCTTCCTTTAGCTACTAAGAGAGTGGCACCCCGAAATATGCTCATAGTTCCTAAGGTAACGATGAAAGGATGGAGGCCTCCTTTTGTAGAAATAAAACCATTGAGAAAGCCAATACCTCCGCCTATTAGGAGAGGAATAACTATGCTCAAAAATAGGCTTCCTCCCCATTTTACTTGGAAACCAGCAGCAATAATTCCGGTAAAAGCCACCACTGATCCTACCGATAAATCAATGCCTCCCAGGAGAATTACAAAAGTCATCCCTACTGCGATTACTCCGATTATAGAAACCTGGCGGATAACATTTAAAATGTTGAGGGGATTGAAGAAAACGGGGGTTAGAATTCCAAATAAAATACACACCACTATAAAAGCCAATAAAATACCTATTCTATCCCATAAAATCAAAAACCGTTCTACCAGGCTAGCTTTTTCTTTCTTCGTTTCAAGGGGTTCGGGCATAATGATTCTTTCCTCCCAGCGCCAAGTTTAGAATCAATTCTTGATTCGCCTCCTCTCTATTTACTTCTCCAGCTATCTTTCCTTCTCTCATTACTAAAATTCGATCACTCATAGCTAAAATTTCTGGTAGTTCTGAGGAAACCATAATTATGGCCGCCCCTTCACTTACTAAACGATTCATCAATTGGTAAATTTCTACCTTAGCTCCCACATCTATTCCTCGGGTAGGCTCATCAAAAAGATAGATATCACACTTCCTGGCAAACCATTTACCTAAAACTACTTTTTGCTGGTTCCCTCCAGAAAGATACATGACTCTCTGGTATAGAGAAGGTGTTTTAATATTCATAGCTTCTACCATTTCTTCACCAATTTGCTTTAATCTATCTTCATCAATAAATCCTGCATTAGCAATGTTAGGTAGAATGGGTAAACCTAAGTTGTCAAGAACCGAAAGTAAAAGAATAAGTCCCTGTGTTTTTCTCTCTTCAGGAAGAAGCGCAATTCCCAAGCTAATTGCTTCAGGAGGAGAGGTAATTTTTACTTCTTCTCCCCTGATGAATATTTTTCCT